>USTC01000223.1 GCA_900557505.1 uncultured Collinsella sp. | reverse complement strand
GAGTACTAAATTGATTTAATACAGCAACGTAAACGCCGTCGGAACATCGAGGTCTTCCAACCCGATGCTTTAGCGTAGTGAATTGCACGGGCTGCTTGGTTGTTGCTACAGTAGCGGGGCGTGCCGGGGGTCCGGTGCGCCCTGTTTTTATTTGACCATGAGGCGGCACGCAGCCATACGCGTGCGGACACCACGCCCAGATTGAGTGCGAGGATGTTCCATGGCCCAATACGCTGCCAACGAAATCGAAAACTTGCCCGATAGCCCAGTAGCCCGTGAGGATTTGGGCGCGGGCGGTATTCCCCGGGGCGCCGGCGCACGCTCTCCGCTGTTCTGGAAGGTTTTGCTCCTTTCGGTGGCGGTCATCTGGGGCTACTCCTTTACCACTATGAAGGACGCACTCGGCACCATTCCGGTGTTCGCGCTGCTCTATGTACGTTTTCTGCCCGCAGCGTTGGTCATGTTTGCCGTCTTCCACAAGCGCATCATCGCGCACCTCAACGCTCGCAACCTGATCGTTGGCCTGAGTATGGGCGTGCTCATGTGGGCGGCCTATGCGTTGCAGACGGTCGGTCTGGCACATACTACGGCGGGCAAGAATGCTTTTTTGACGGGCACGTATTGCATCCTTGTGCCGTTCGCGAGCTATTTCCTGAGCGGCGAAAAGCTCACGCGCTACAACTTGGGTGCCGCGCTGCTGTGTCTAGCGGGTATTGGCCTCGTCGCACTCGATAGCGTTGAATTCAACATTGGTGACGTCATTACGCTGGCGGGTGCGGCCTTTTTCGCCATCCAGATGGCGGTGACTGCCAAGTACGGTCGCAAAATGGACATCAACGTCATCACGTTTTGGATGTTTGTGGGCAACGGCGTGCTGAGCCTGGCAACGTCGCTGCTATTCGAGACCCAAGCGCCTCTGTCCGTGTGGACGCCGAGCTTTATCAGTGCGATGGCGTTTCTCTCGGTGGGCTGCACATGCGCGGCTCTGCTCATCCAAAACGTCGGCCTGGCGCATGTCCCGGCCTCGACGGGTTCGCTGCTCCTTTCGATGGAATCGCCTTCGGGTGTGCTGTTCTCGGTGCTGCTGATGGGGGAGGCGCTCACCTCGCGCCTGCTCGCCGGCTTCGCGCTCATCTTCCTGTCGATTATCTTGAGCGAGACTCACTTCGATTTTTTGCGTCGAAAGCCGCGCCCGCAATTGTAAACAACTTGTTGCGCCGCCCTCCCGGGGCGGCATTTTTTATGCCTCGCCCTTAAAGTAGTACCTTGCACTTTACGCTATCAAAGTGCTTGCTGCAAAAACGATACTGGAGGGCATCTATGGCACCAGCTTTGTCCGATCTTCAACCGCAATCAGCGCCCAAGGCCACCGCAGCGGCGCAGACCGCTATCGGTGACGGTCTTGTTGCAGAAGCTCAGGCTTTTGCAGACGAGCTCGCTGCGTGGCGACACGATTTACACCAGATGCCCGAGCTGGGTAATAGCCTCCCGCAGACCTCTGCGTATATCCAAGCACGCCTGACCGAGATGGACATCCCATTTGCCACGCTCGTCAATGGTTCCTGCGTTGTGGGCCTTGTCGGCGCCGGTGCCGCCGCTGCCCGGGGCAATGGCGTTTGCACGGACGAACAGGCCGGTACGGTCATCATGCTCCGTGGCGATATGGATGCCCTGCCTGTTGCCGAGGAGTCGGGCGAGCCCTTTGCATCCACCAACGGCTGCATGCACGCTTGCGGTCACGATATGCACGCGACGGCGCTGCTTGGTGCGGCTCGTATGCTCAAAGCGCGCGAGGCAGAGCTTGTTGATGCCAACGCCACGGTTAAGTTGCTGTTCCAGCCGGGCGAGGAAACCTTTGAGGGTGCCCGCACCGCTATCGTCGACGGTCTGCTGCAGAACCCGCGTCCTCAGGTCGCCTTTGCCATGCATGTCAATAGCCAGTCGCCGCTTGGCCTGGTACTCTACGGCAGCCCGGCGCTCTCGGGCGTGTACGGTTTCCGCATCACGCTGCAGGGCAAGGGCGGCCATGGCTCGAGCCCCGAGATCTGCATCGACCCCATCACGGCCGGCGTCCATGTGCACCTGGCACTTCAGGAGCTCATCTCCCGCGAGGTGCCGGCGGCCAAGGAGGTCGCGCTTACTGTGGGTAAGTTCGCCGGCGGCCAAGCGGCCAACGTCATTCCAGATACCTGCGTGCTCGAAGGTACGCTGCGTGGCTTCGACGTCGAGCTCATGGAGAACCTCAAGACCCGCATCGCCGAGGTCGTCAAAGGTGTTGCCACGACCTATCGCACGCCGGCGACTATCGAGACGCTCTCGGATGTTCCCCCGCTCGTACTCGATGACGACATGACCCAGGCGTCGCTTGGCTACGTGGGCGCGGTGCTGCCCAAGGCCGCCTTCTTGCCGCTGTTCCACGCCATGGCGAGCGAGGATTTCGCGCTGATCTCGAGGGAGATCCCGAGTGCGTACTTTACCGTGGGCGCTGCTGTGACCGATACGGACGAGCACTTTGCTCAGCATCATCCCAAGGCACGTTTTAGCGATGCCGAGCTGCCACTTGGCGCTGCGGCTTACACGGCGGTCGCTTTGGGCTATATCGCCGACCACCGGTAGTACCCAACCTTGCCTTTCAAGCCTGCGGGCATGGCCATAAGGCCTATGCCCTTGTCTTTCAAGGCAATCTTGGGCACTACCGGCGCCATCGTCTCGGGCGTGCTGTTCGATGCCACGGGCTCCTTTGCGAGCGCCTGGATTGTGTGCCTGGCGTGCTCC
>USTC01000222.1 GCA_900557505.1 uncultured Collinsella sp. | reverse complement strand
AACCAGCACGATTGCAGCGAGAAGGAGCGCGTCTCCCAGCGCTACGGCGACACTGCTAAGCCCCAGTACGCCTCCCGCAGAGAGGGCTGCTGCGGCAAGGCGGGCAAAGAGTGCGCCCATGCCCGTAGCCGCCGCGGCACTTGCCGGAGCGAGCCAAAACGCCGCGAAGCCCCCGGCGGCTCCGGCGGCAAGGAGGGCGTCGCCGGTTAGGCAACCCAGCGCAAGCGCGCAGGTGAGCGCCGCGCTCGCGGCCGCCTCGGTGCGTCCCCAGGCAATCCACCAACCGGACACAGCAGCGGCAAAAATGACCGCGACCGGCAGCATCGACAGGATGCCCTGCGTCTGCATGGTGGCGTTGGCCATGAGCACCAAAAAGCCCACGGCCGAGATGGCCGAGCCGATCTGCGGGGCCAAGCCTGCCGCCGCGCCAATAGCGATGGCCGCCACGACCAGCCCGGGAAGCGCCGCGACGCCCGCTGTCTGCATAAGCAAAAAGCTAAAGGCTCCGCATGAGAGCGCCGAGATGGCGCGCATGGTGTAGTTGCGCGCGCAGCTCCAGCGCGTGCCCGCCCAACCAAGTGCGGGGTCGACCTCGACGGTGTCATCCGCGTAGCTCGATGGTTCGATACCGTCTGCCGCGCGCTCGTCATCCGAAAGCTCGCCCACCATCTGCTCCAAGCTGCGACGGCCTTCGCGCACGCTCCCCAAGCCGGCGAGGAGTTGGTCGCAGAATGCCTCGATGCTATCGGGGCGGTCTTGCGGCATGGGGGAGAGGGCGCTCATGAGCGCCGCCTCGGCCCCCGGGGGAAAGTGCGGGATCAGTTCGCTGGGATAGGTGGCACCGCCGATGATACGGTCGAGCGAGTCGGCGGGCGTGGCCGCCATAAAGGGGGCGCTGCCGCACAGGCCCTCGTAGATCACGCAGGCAAGGGCAAAGACATCGGCGCGCTCGTCGACCGTGCCGGTCTCGATATCGAGCTGCTCGGGCGGCATGTAGCCGATGGTGCCGCCGCGCGATCCGCCAAAGCCGCCGGCAGACGACAGCCGCGCCATGCCAAAGTCGGTGAGCTTTACATTGCCCGAATGGTCGATAAGCACATTGGCGGGTTTTATGTCCAGATGAAGCACGCCGTTTGCATGGGCAAAGGTGAGCGCCTGACCCAGCGCGTCGGCAATGGCAGCGGCCTCGTCAAAGGTGAGCGAGTGGCCGTCCACGCGATGTAAAAACTCGGCCAACGACATACCGTCGACATACTCCATGACCAGGTAGGCGTAGGCGGTGTCGTGCGTAAAGTCGATAACCTGCACGATATTGGGATGTTGAAGCATGGCGGCGGTATGCGCCTCGCGCAGTACATCCATGATGTCGCTGGCGGGCATGCCGGCGCCGTTGATAAGGGGGATGCGCTTAATGGCCACGCGACGGCGCAGATGCGTGTCGCGGCAAATCTCGATAGAGCCAAAACCACCGGTCGCAAGCGTCTCGAGCGGCTGGTACCGCTTGAGCAGCTCGCGAGAGCTGGTGCCCTCCAAGGGAACGTCCGGCGAGAACCGGGCGGTATGTTGCGAGAAAAGCGGCATGGCCAACCCTCGTGCGTTTAAAGTTCGTTTGCGAGCGGCGGGCACGGGGCCGAGCCATTCGCGGTGGCATAGATGCTGCTAGTGTAGCACGCTCAGGTGCATGGGGAGGATGGCGGGATGCGAGACTGCCTGTCTGACTTGGCCTTAGCGCTTCTTCTTGCTCTTCTTCTGCTTGCGCTGCTTGCCCTTGCTGTCCTGGGGCTTGTCGGCCTTGTCGCCCTGCTTGGCCTCGGCTGCGGCCTTCTCGGCCTTCATTTTCTTCTTCTTGGTCTCGATGCGCAGCTTTTTGTTGATGCGCGCCTTGAGGAAGGAGCCAAACTGTTCGGCATCGCCGCGGATAAAGGTGTCCTTAGGGATAGTCACGCCCTGGTCGGCGAACATGGCTACAAAGATGCGCTCGCCGTCGAGTACGTGGTCGAGCTTCTCAAACGGGAAGAACTGCGACTTGCCGCTCTTGCCCCAAACCATCAGGCCGTCCTCGTTGGCGGCGACGCGGCGATAGCGGCCGCCCATGGACTCGTCGGCCTCGACGGCGTCGATAAAGTCACGGGCGAGCGTGTGGTGCAGGTTTTTGCTCCACCAGGCCAAAAAGGCGCCGAATACGATCAGGACGACGCCAAACTTGATCCAGTTACCGCCGGCCACCAGCATGCCAATGCCGATCAGCGCGGCAATTGCCGCGGCGACATACAGCGAACCGCGACGCCTGGGCGAGGCGACCAGGCGGGCGAAGTCGGTGACCAGGTCGTTTTCGTACTGGTACTCGTTGAGGTACAGGATGCCGTCGTCGGCTGCGGCCTGCTCCTCGAGCGCGACCTCGACCTGGTCGGCTGCTTCGGAGGGGACGAGGTTGCTCTCTGCGTCTGCCATGCTCTTTGGACTCCTATCGCGGCGGGCTCGCCGTACGGGTTATTATGAATGCAGTATGCCGTGCGACCGCATGGCCGTCGCGGCAACAAGACTCAGTATACCCGGGGGAGCACCCATGGAATCGTTGTACCGAAAGTATCGCCCGCTCACCTTCGACTCCGTGGTGGGCCAGCAGCATATCGTCTCGACGCTCGAGCACGCCATCACCGAGGGGCGCCTGTCCCACGCGTACCTGTTCTGCGGACCGCGTGGTACGGGCAAGACCACCATGGCGCGTATCCTTGCCAAGGCGCTACTGTGCCGCAACGCCGAGCCGGCGCGCGCCGAGGGCGCAAATTTTTGAAACT
>USTC01000221.1 GCA_900557505.1 uncultured Collinsella sp. | reverse complement strand
CAGCCGGTCCATCTCGGTGCGCATCCGCGCGGGGAGATCGAATTCCGCGATGTGTGTTTTCGCTATGAAAACGCGGACGAGGACGTGATCAGCGATATCTCCTTCACCGCGAGGCCGGGCGAAACCACCGCATTCATCGGCTCCACCGGCTCCGGGAAATCCACCTTGATCAATCTCATCCCCCGCTTTTACGACGTGACAAAGGGCGAAATTCTCTTTGACGGCATAGATGTACGCAAAATCCCACAGCATGAGCTGCGTGAAAAAATCGGCTATGTCCCGCAAAAGGGCATCCTGTTTTCCGGCGATATCGATTCCAATCTGCGCTACGGCGCGCCGGATGCGAGCGAGGAGGACATTGCCCTGGTGTCTGAAATCGCCCAGGCGAAGGAATTCATCCAGGAAAAGCCGGAGGGCATGCATACACCCATTGCGCAGGGCGGCGGCAATGTCTCCGGCGGGCAAAAGCAGCGCCTCTCCATTGCGCGTGCGCTTGCAAAAAAAGCCCCGGTCTATATCTTTGACGACAGCTTCTCCGCCCTCGATTTTAAAACAGACGCCGCCCTGCGCCGGGCTTTGCAGGAGCATACCGGCGATTGTCGCTCAGCGCGTGAGCACCATTATGAACGCACAGCAGATTATCGTGCTTGACGAAGGGCGCATCGTCGGAAAAGGGACGCACAAGGAGCTTCTGAAAACCTGCCCGACCTACCGCGAAATCGCACAATCCCAGCTGTCAAAGGAGGAATTGGAATGAGAGGATACGGACCTGCCGCCATGGCGCATGGGAAGCCCAAGGTAAAGGACTTCAAGGGCACGATGAAGCAGCTGCTCCATTATCTCGGCCGTTATAAATTCCGCCTGATTCTCGTTATGATTTTTGCCGTTGCCTCCACCATCTTCACCATCGTCGGGCCGAAGGTGCTCGGCAACGCAACCACAGAGCTCTTCAACGGCATTATGGGCAAGATCACCGGCACACTGCGCAAGACGAAGAGCACATTAAGTGCTCTTCTTTGCGTGCGGAACTTGTAGCGAACAAAGCCAAGCCGACCGACCCTAAGGTTAACTTGACTGATGATAGCAAATACAACAAGCGAGATGCCTGCGACTTGCAGGCATCTCGCTTTATCTAAATAACGTGGTTGGAACTCAACCTTTATATGTAGCTCTTATCCTATCGATAAGACACAGACTGCTGCGAATCCTTGACCACAACATCGTGAGCGCCGCCTTCGACGATCGAGGTCGAGCTGACCAGGGTCAAGCGTGCCTTTTCCTGGAGCTCGGGAATCGAGAGGGCGCCGCAGTTGCACATCGTGGACTTGACCTTGTAAAGCGTGCCGCCCACGCCGTCCTTGAGGGAACCGGCGTACGGGACGTAGGAGTCGACGCCCTCGACGAAGCTGAGCTTCGCGGCGCCGCCAAGGTCGTAGCGCTGCCAGTTGCGGGCACGCGCAGAACCCTCGCCCCAGTACTCCTTCATGTACTGACCGTTGACGTTGACGCGCTCGGTCGGGCTCTCGTCAAAGCGCGCGAAGTAGCGGCCCAGCATCATAAAGTCGGCACCCATGGCAAGGGCGAGCGTCATGTGGTAGTCGTAGACGATACCGCCGTCGGAACACACGGGCACGTAGACGCCGGTCTCCTCGTAGTACTCGTCGCGAGCGCGGCAGACGTCGATCAGCGCGGTGGCCTGGCCACGGCCGATGCCCTTGGTCTCGCGGGTGATGCAGATGGAACCGCCGCCGATACCGACCTTGATGAAATCGGCACCGCAGTCGGCCAGGAAGCGGAAGCCCTCGGCGTCGACGACGTTACCGGCACCGACCTTGACGTCCTCGCCGTAGTTGGCGCGGATCCATTCGATGGTGCGCTTCTGCCACTCGCTGAAGCCCTCGGAAGAGTCGATGCACAGGACATCGGCACCGGCCTCGATGAGCAGCGGCACGCGCTCGGCATAGTCGCGGGTGTTGATACCGGCGCCGACCATGTAGCGCTTGTCGCCGTCGAGTAGCTCGTTGGGGTTGGTCTTGTGGCTGTCGTAGTCCTTACGGAAAACGATGCCCATCAGGTGATCGTTGTCGTCGACGATGGGCAGGGCGTTGAGCTTGTTGTCCCAGATGACGTCGTTGGCAACCTTGAGGCTGATGTTCTTGTCGCCCACGATGAGCTGCTCACGCGGGGTCATGAACTCGGAGACCTTCGTCTGGTGGTCATCGCGGCTGGGGCGATAGTCACGGCTGGTGACGATGCCCAGGAGCTTACCCTTGGGAGTGCCATCGTCGGTAACCGGCATGGTGGAGTGACCGGTCTTCTCCTTGAGCTCGATGACCTGCTCCATGGTCATGTCGGGGGTCAGCGTAGAATCGGACTGAACGAAGCCGGCCTTGTGATCCTTGACGGCCTTGACCATAGCGGCCTCGGACTCGGCGCTCTGGGAACCGTAAATGAAGGACAGGCCACCCTCGGTAGCGAGCGCGACACCCATGTCGACGCCCGAGACGGACTGCATGATGGCGGAAACCATGGGGATGTTCAGGGTGATTGCCGGCTTCTCACCGCGCTTGAAGCGGGTCAGCGGCGTCTTAAGAGAGACGTTGTTGGGGATGCACTGCGAGGACGAGTAGCCAGGGACCAGCAGATACTCCGAAAACGTGTGGGACTCACCGGGAAAGAACGTAGCCATGTTTCTCCTTTTTCCATGCGACCGGTCGGCTGCAGGCCTCGTAGGACCCAGCCCAACCTTGGGCGCCCAATACTGGGGAAGTATCTTAACGCACTTTGACTGCTACAATGC
>USTC01000220.1 GCA_900557505.1 uncultured Collinsella sp. | reverse complement strand
CGCCGACGGTGTGAGCGTCGTAGGCGGTTGCTGCGGCACCACGCCGGCGCACATGGCGGCCTTGCGCACGCTTATCGACAACCACACGCCCAGCCCGCGCCACCGCAAGCCCAGTATGTCGGTCACGAGCGCCCAAACGGTCGTAGACCTTCCCTGCGACGGCCACAAGATCGCCGTCATCGGCGAGCGCATCAACCCCACCGGCAAAAAGCGCCTGCAGCAGGCCCTGCGCGACGGCGACCTGGACTACGTTGTGAGCCAGGGCATCAGCCAGCAGGAGCAGGGCGCCGACATCCTGGACGTCAACGTGGGCCTGCCCGAGATTGACGAGGTCAAGATCATCCAACAGGCGACCGAACAGCTCCAGGGCTCCACGCTGCTGCCGCTGCAGATCGACTCCACCGACCCCGCCGCCGTCGAGGCCGCCGTACGTCGCTACGCCGGCAAGCCCATCATCAACTCGGTCAATGGCAAACAGCAGATCATGGACGAGATTTTCCCGCTGGTCGCCCACTACGGCACCAACGTCGTCGGCCTCACGCTCGACGAAGGCGGCATCCCGGATACCGCCGAGGCACGTTATGCCATCGCCGAGCGCATCGTGGCCGAGGCTGCCCGTTACGGCATCGGCCCAGACCGCATCCTCATCGACTGCCTGGTCATGACCGCCTCGACCAACCAGCGCCAGGCTGAGCAGATCCTGCGCGCCATGTCTATGTGCAAGGAGCGCCTGGGCGTCAAGTGCGCACTCGGCGTATCGAACATCAGCTTTGGCCTGCCCGCGCGGCCGCTGCTGGGCTCGGTCTTTTTGGCCGCCGCCTTTGGTGCAGGTCTGGACGCCCCCATCATGAACCCGGGTTCCAAGCGCTTTATGGACACCGTCTACAGCTATCGCGTGCTGAGCGTTGAGGACGAGGGCTCAACCGGATACATCGAACGCTACGCCGGCTGGACCGACCCGTATAAGATCGCCGCGAACCCGGCGGCCGCTCAGTCGGCATCGAGCGATGCCGCGCCTGCCGCAAGCACCACCGCAAGCGCCGATGACGACCCCATCCGCCACATGGTCGTCTCGGGCCGCAAGGGCGAGATCGCGGCCGAGACCGAACGCCTGCTGGCCGACCACGACGCCATGGACCTCATCAACAACCACTTTATCCCCGCCCTCGATGAGGTTGGCGTCCTCTTTGACCAGGGCAAGTTCTTCTTGCCGCAGCTTATGGCCTCGGCCGAGGCCGCGCGTGTGGGCTTCGACACCATCAAGCGCCTGATGCCCGCCGGTGAGATTGCCGACAAGGGCAAGATCTGCGTGGCCACCGTCAAGGGCGACATCCACGACATCGGTAAGAATATCGTCAAGATGCTGCTCGACAACTACGGCTACACCGTCTTTGATCTGGGTCGCGATGTCGATCCGCAGGAGGTGCTCAAGACCGTGCAGGAGCGCGACATTAAGCTCGTCGGCCTTTCGGCGCTTATGACCACCACGGTCGTCGCCATGGAGGAGACCATCAAACTGCTTCATGCCGAGGTGCCGGGCGTCAAGATTATCGTGGGCGGCGCCGTGCTCACCCCCGAATACGCCAAACAGATCGGCGCGGACTACTACGCCAAGGACGCCGCCGAGAGCGCGCGCATCGCCGAAGAGGTCTTTGGGAAGTAACACAACGGAAACAACCGAGCACCAAAACGTGCCGCATGCGCCACTTGGCGCGTGCGGCACGTTAGAATAGATAAGACTATGCTCGTTTTGGCAGATAGGAGCGCAAGAATGGCGATCACGCCCGCAGAAATCGCGGAAACCCGCGGCATGGTTGAGGAGCAGAACCTCGACATCAGGACCATCACCATGGGTGTTTCGCTCATGGGTTGCGGCGACGAGAACCTCGACCGCATGTGCACGAAGATCTACGACCACGTGACGCACACGGCTGAGCACTTGGTCGAGACCGCCGAGAACCTCGAGCGCGAGTACGGCATCCCTATCGTCAACAAGCGCGTCTCCGTCACCCCGGTGGCGCAGATCGCCGCGTGCTGCAAGGATGAGGACCTCACCCCCATCGCGCATGCCCTCGACCGCGCGGCCGAGACCCTCGGCATCGACTACCTGGGCGGCTTCTCCGCGCTCGTCCAGAAGGGCATCGGCGACGCCGACCGCCGCGTCATCCAGTCCATCCCGCAGGCGCTCGCCACCACGAGTCGCGTCTGCTCCAGCGTCAACGTCGCCAGCCTGCGCGCCGGCATCAACATGGACGCCGTGCTCATGGCTGCGCAGACCATCATCGACGCCGCTAAGCTCACGGCCGACCAGGACTCCGTCGGCGCTTCCAAGTTTGTCTGCTTTGCCAACATGGTCGAGGACTCCCCGTTCATGGCGGGCGCTGTCCACGGCGGCGGCGAGGCCGACGCCGTCATCAACGTAGGCGTCTCGGGCCCCGGCGTTATGGCCGCAGCCCTGGAGACGCTGCCCGATTCCGCATCGATGATGGAGGTCGCCGAGAAGATCAAGCAGACCGCCTTTAAGATCACCCGCGCCGGCGAGCTCATGAGCCGCGAGGCCGCCCATCGCTTGGGTGTCGAGAAGGGCATTGTCGACCTGTCGCTGGCACCTACGCCCGCCATCGGCGACTCCGTCGCGCGCATCCTCGAGATCATCGGCGTGGGCACCTGCGGTGGCCCCGGCACGACCTGCGCGCTCGCCATGCTCAACGATGCCGTCAAGAAGGGCGGCGTCATGGCCAGCTCCAGCGTGGGCGGCCTCTCGGGCGCTTTTATCCCCGTGTCCGAGGACGCCGGCATGATCGCC
>USTC01000219.1 GCA_900557505.1 uncultured Collinsella sp. | reverse complement strand
TGCACCACCAAAGACGGAGGCCAGTATAAAGGCGAAATGGTCAGTGGAAACGGCCTTCATGCCCATCTCGTCAGCCTGCTCGGGCGTAACGTCAGCGGCACGGCGCAGGATGGAGCACACGCGGGCGTGAGCGTACTGCACGTAGTACACCGGGTTGGAGTTGTCGCGCTTCTTAACGGCCTCGATATCGAAGTCGACCATCTGATTGGAACTCTTGGAGATGAGCGTGTAGCGAGCGGCGTCGGAGCCGACCTCGTCGACGAGCTCCTGCAGGGTCACCATGGTACCCTTGCGCTTGGACATACGGACGGGCTTGCCGTTACGCAGCAGGTTGACAAGCTGGCCCAGCAGAACCTCGAACTTGCCGGGGTAACCCAAGGCATCGCAGACGCAGCGGACGCGCTCGATGTAGCCATGGTGGTCGGCACCCCAGATGTCGATGACGTGGTCAACGCGCTGGAACTTATCCCAGTGATAGGCAACGTCGGAAGCAAAATAGGTGTACTCGCCGTCGGACTTGATCAGCACGCGGTCCTTGTCGTCGCCCAGATCGGTGGAACGGAACCACAGGGCGCCGTCCTTGGTGTAGAGGTAGCCCATCTTGTCGAGCTTCTCGAAAGCACGGTCGACGGCGGAGGTGCCGGCGGTCTCGCCCTCAGTGTCCTTCACGTACAGCGAGCGCTCGGAGAACCAGCGGTCGAAGTCGCAGTTGACGGCGTGGCAGAGGTCGCGCATGTTGTCGACCATCTTCACATAGCCGCGCTCACGGAAGCTCTCCATGCGCTCCTGCGGATCGGCGTCGACCCACTTGTCGCCGTCGGTGCGCCAGAACTCGGCGGCCTCGTCGATGATGTAATCGCCGCCGTAGGAGTCCTTGCCCAGAGTCTCGGCAAAGTTGTCCTGGTACGGATGGGACTCGGGGTGCTCGTCGTTCTCGTCGGCGACAAAGGCATCGCGGTCGGCGATCAGCAGCTCGTGAGCCTCGTCGATATCCACGCCCTGCTTGGCGATGATGTCGGCAAGCTGCATATAGCGCGTGCTGATGGAGTTGCCGAAGGTGTTCATCTGGGAGCCGTGGTCATTGATGTAGAACTCACGCTGGATGTCGTAACCGGCGTGGTCCATAACGCGGCAGAGGGAGTCGCCCAGCGCGGCCCAGCGGCCATGGCCGATGTGCATGGGGCCGACGGGGTTGGCGGAAACGAACTCGACCTGGGTCTTCAGGCCGCCGCCGACGTTGGACTTAGCGAAGTCCATGCCCTTCTCGCGGGCCTCGCCGAAGATGGCGTTCTTGACGGCGACGGAGAGATAGAAGTTGATGAAACCGGGGCCGGCGATCTCGACCTTCTCGATCGCGGGGTCCTCGGGCATATGGGCAACGACGGCCTCAGCAATCTTGCGCGGGGCGCAGTGAGCCAGCTTGGCGGACTTCAGGGCCATGGTGGAGGTCCACTCGCCATGAGAAGTGTCAGCCGGTCGCTCGATGGCGCAATCGTCAAGTTCAAATGCGGAAAGGTCGCCGGCCTCCTGGGCCGCAGCAAGCGCAGCGCGTACCAGCTCTTCAATCTTCTCGGGCATAGATCCTCCTTGTGTTAAAGCCCCCGAGCTCTTGGTCACTCGTAGGGCAAAAGCCAGAGTTTGTAGCACTCTATCACAAGCGACGCACACTGTCGCAGGGTAAAGCTAATAGATATTGCATATGCACAAAAATGACTACCGCTCCTGCGCGGCAGTACAAAGTTGGCGGTTTGCCTGCAGATTATGCACGCGTTGGAACTGCATAAACATATGAATGGGCGGCGCATTTTATCGAATACTCTTACCTATCGGAGTTGTGTGCTTTTCCTGCATAAAGTAAGGGTTTACGCACGTCATCGTGGTATTCTTAACATACGTGAATTCGTATAAGTTGGAGGTAGCATGTTCTCAATCGGTCAACACGTCATTCATCCGGGTCAGGGAGTCTGCACTGTCGTCGGTTTTAGGGACGACACGCCGCAGCCCATGCTGTTGCTCGAGACCAAGCAGGGACATGCGCAGACGATCCTCATGTATCCCGTGGCGCAGGCCGACCGTTTGCATGCCGCCATCTCCCAGCAAGATGCCGAGCACCTGCTGAGCCACTACGACGAGCTGGAGTGCGACACCTTTACCGAGCGCAACAGCTCGCTGGAGGAGACGCACTTTAAGCAGCAGCTCAAGCTGGGCGCGCCCGAGACGGTCCGCGTGGCAAAAACCATGATGCACCGTATTCGCCAGGCCGAGGAAGCAGATAAAAAACCCAGCTCTTACTACATGCGCGTACTCAAGGAAGCCAAGCGCCGCTCCATCGAGGAGTTCGCCGTGGCCCTGGGTGTCACCGAGGAGGACGCCGAAGCCCGCCTAGTCCAAGCCGCCCTCAACTAACCCATCCGCGCCACAAACCACCACAAAGGGGACAGGCACCTTTGTGGTGGTTTTCGTGTTCTAGTAGTATTCATTCTTATCGATACCTACGAGCACAAGGAGTCTGTTATGGCAGAGCTGCTTACCGCCGGAATCACCCGCGACCGTGCGTTCGAACTGCTCAACGAGCACAACAAGGACCCGTTCCACATCACGCACGGCGAGACCGTCGAGGGCACCATGCGCTACTTTGCGCGCGAGTTCGACCCCGAGAACGAGGAGTTTTGGGGCATCGTCGGCCTACTGCACGACTTGGATTGGGAGGAGCATGAGGACGACCCCATGAACCACACCATCTATGCCGCCGAGATTCTCGATGTTCCAAGAAATAACACTATCTTTGCACTCACATTTTGCGGAAATA
>USTC01000218.1 GCA_900557505.1 uncultured Collinsella sp. | reverse complement strand
CGGTTTTACTGGAGGGTTGCGTCGATTGCCTTGATCAGGGCGCTGCGCATTCCGGCATCCTCGAGCGCAACGACGCCCTTGATGGTGGCACCACCGGGCGAGCATACGGCATCCTTCATCGCCGCAGGATGCTGGCCAGTTGCAAGCTGCAGCTTTGCCGTACCCAGCACCATCTGGCTCACAATGCGATAGGCATCGGCGCGCGGGATACCGTGTTTGACGGCCGCATCGCCCAGAGCCTCGATCGCCATGGCGACAAACGCCGGGGCGCAACCGCCCACGGTACCGCCCACAAACAGCAGACTCGAATCGAGCTCGACCACCGTGCCAAGCTTTCCGAGCAGACCGAGCACCGTGGCACGCTGGTCATCGCTAAGCGTGGAAGCCTTCTCGCAAGCGATAACGCCCTCGCCCACCGAAACCGGCGTGTTGGGCACCGTCGAGATATGAGCGACACCCGGCAGGACCTGTTCCCACTTGGCACTATCCCAGGTCCAGGCGACCGAAAGGACGACCTTGTCGGCAAGTGCATCCTTAAGTGGAGCGAAGACCTTCTCGATCATGTACGGCTTGACCGCCGCAACCACGATATCAGACGCGGCAACAACCTCCGCCGCATCGTGGCAGGCAGCCATGCCCCGCGCCTCGCAACGCTCAACCAGAGCATCGTAGCGGCCCGCGCAGGCGCACATGTCGCCCGCGGCCACGCCGGCGGCAATCCAGCCATCGGCCATAGCGCTCGCCATATTGCCAAAACCGACAAATCCGATCTTCATATCACACAGTCCTCTCAGATGCGTTCCTCAAAACGAAAGTCATTGTCCCACGCCATTGTTTCGTGTTGCCGACCTACTTGTGATACGGCTCGCCACGGCTAATCTTGCAGGCGCGGTAGATCTGCTCCAGCAGCACCACGCGCGCCAGGTTATGCGGCAAGGTAATGCGTCCAAAACTGAGCATCTCGTCGGCGCGGGCGCGTACGGCATCGCTAACGCCGTCCGATCCGCCGATTACAAAAGCGATGTCGCTGTTGCCTCGCAGCATGAGGTCATCGAGACGGGTCGAAAGCTCCTCGCTCGAACGCTCCTTGCCCTCAATGGCCAGCAGAATCACATGTGCCCGCGGTGGCAGGGCAGCAAGAATCGCCGCGCCTTCTTTGTCGCGCGCGGCATCCACACCGCCCGCTTTGGCCGGATCGATATCGGCAACCTCGCGCATATCTACCTTGGCATAGGCGCCTAGGCGTTTGGTGTATTCGGCGCACGCGTCCTTCCAAAAGCGCTCTTTAAGCTTGCCAACGCAAACAACGGTATATTTCACGCGCGTTTACCCCTTCGACTCGTTCTGAACTTTGCCGGCGGTCAACATCTGCTCGAACATCGAGGCCGACTGTGAGAAATCGCTCGGCAGCACGACCGTCGAGGTTTTGCCCGTGCGAGCGAACTCCGTCATCATCTCGGACCACTGCGTAAACATGAACAGCTGGTTGGCCTCATCGTTGCCGACGCCCGTCTCCTGGATAATCTCGAGCGAGTCCTTGATGCCCAGCGCGATGGCTTTGCGCTGGTTGGCGATGCCCTCGCCCGCCTTTTCCATCGCCTCAGCCTCGGCGGTCGCCTCGGTAACGCGCTTGATGCGATCGGCCTCGGCGAGCTCCTGCGCAGCGGCCCGCTTTCGCTGGGCGGCGTTGATGTCGTTCATGGAGTTCTCGACCTCGGTCGGCAGCGCGATCTTGGTGATAAGTGTCGACACGAGGGTGAAGCCGTAGGCGGCCATCTGCTCGGACACGGTGGCGTTGACGTCCTTGGCGATATCGTCTTTTTTGGCAAAGACCTCATCGAGCGTGTAGACGGGGATGGAAGAGCGCAGGGCATCGGTGATGAAGTCACGCATTTGGTCGACGGGCTCCTGCAGCATGTAGTAGCTCTTGTAGATGCCCGAATCTGCCGGGCCGGCGCCCATGTCATAGCTCACGTGGTACTGAGCAGAGACCTCAAGGCCGATAGTCACGTTGTCTTGGGTCTTAACGTCGATGCCAAAACCGTTTTTCATGGTGCGCAGACTCACCGTGGCGGCTTTGCGGTCGATCACGGGCACCTTCATGTGGAGGCCCGCGTTGACGATGCGGTTGAACTTGCCCAGACGCTCGATGATCACAGCATGCTGCTGTTCAACGACATAGCAGGCGTTGGGGAGCAGTAGCAACAAAATGATGATGGGAAGTAGAAGGCTCGTAAGGGTAGCGATGATACCGGACAACAGCATGGTTTCTCCTCTGATAGGCACGCGTTGAGACTAGGATACCCGCACGAAGCAGCTGTGTGACACCAACAAGAGGACCCGTGGTCAAAAAAGGCCAAATATGAGTACTGTCACCAATTTAGTAGCAGCATTTTTGACGCAAAAACGCCCTGTCGAATCCGAGATCCTTCCAAATTGACCTGTTTTGCCTCAAACTAGAGTCAAATTAACGTACATCTGTTGCGTAGGTTTCGGAATAATGAGCTTTAGAAATGCAACTGTCCTTGTGACAGTACTCATATTTGATGTTTTTTGCCCACTGGGGTTACGGACATACGAAATATCGGCATTGGATCCGTAATTACAGCCTGCCGGCGCCCTCGCCAGCTCGCTAAAAACGCTCCGCGTTTTCTTTACGCTCGCTCCTTCGCAGGTTCAAGTCCCCGCGATGGGCCCATAACAAAAAAGCCCCCATTGCTGGGAGCTCTTTCAATCAATGGTGCGGGCGAAAGGACTTGAACCTTCATGGGGTTGCCCCCATACGGACCTGAACCGTACGCGTCTGCCAATTCCGCCACG
>USTC01000217.1 GCA_900557505.1 uncultured Collinsella sp. | reverse complement strand
GGCCTTAAGCCCCTCGGCATCAAGCGTGCCTGCCACATAGGCAGCGCGGGCGTCTTTTACGGTCTGCGGACGAAGAAAGCTGCCGACGATATCGGCGCGAAACGGCGCGTTCGGTTGAATCGAAGTGCTCATAGATATCTCCCTTTGCATTGGTTGCTTTACTGGGACAGAGTATGAGCGCTCATATGGTCATCGTAAAATATATGTTTATAACAGTTTGATATAGATGCTTCCTATATCAGTCTGGACTGCCATAAAGAGATTTGACCCGCGCGGAGCACAGCAGCCTAGATATGCTGACGAATCGCGTCGATATAGGCCTGCCCATAGCGCGTCGTGTTCTTGCGCGTAATGATGCCGATCTCCATGTACTCGTCCACATCGAGCGGAATCGAGATGATGCCGGGGCCGTTGAGCTCGTGACTGATCACGCCTGAGCATACCGTGTAGCCGTTGAGGCCCATGGCCAGGTTGAACAGCGTCGCACGGTCGCGCACGCGGATATTCTTGCGGCGCTCAAAGGTCGAGGTCAGTTCCTCGGAATAGTAAAACGAGTTATAGCTGCCCTGCTCGTAGGACAAGAACGGGTAGTCTTCCAAGTCCTCGAGCGTCACGCTGGCACGGTCCGCCAGTGGATGGTCTGCGCACACGAAGACATGCGGCGCGGCGCAGAAGAGTCCCTCGAATACGAGCTCGTTGGCGGCCAGCATGCGCTCGATAACCTCGCGGTTATGCTCGGATAAGTACAGGATGCCCAGTTCGCTCTTCATATGCGCGACGTCCTCGATAATCTCGTGAGTCTGCTCCTCGCGCAGGGTAAAGTCGTAGCGCGCGGCATCGAACTCACGGATCACATCGACAAACGCATTAACGGCAAAGGAATAATGCTGGCAGCTCACACTAAAGTGCGGCACCTGCTCGGACGCGCCCTTGTACTTGCCTTCGAGCAGATCGGCCTGGTCGAGCACCTGGCGCGCGTAGCCCAAGAAGGTCTCGCCCTCCTCGGACACAATGACGCCCTTGTTGGTGCGCTCAAAGATGTGCACGCCCATCTCGTTTTCGAGATCGCGAATCGACGCGGTAATCGAAGGCTGCGACACAAAGAGCCGGCGCGAGGCCTCGGTGATGCTACCGCATTCGGCAACTTTGACGACATATCTGAGCTGCTGGAGCTTCATGGCTGTCTCCTTAGCTGTTCGTGAAATTCGCGTCGGCAGTACCCTGCAGGCGCATAAACGGCGGCATCTCCCCCGTCGCGGCGCAGGCGGCAATCTGATGCAGAGCCCCGGCAACCGCATCGTCTGCCGCAGCGCCGATATGCCAGCGCGCGGCAGCCGTGACAGCCTCGTTGGCATTGGCGACTGCAACGGAGTTGGGAACGGCATCGATCATGGGCAAATCGTTATCGGAATCGCCAAATACGGCCACCTCATCGGGCGTCAGACCCAAAGCGCGCGCCAACTCCAGCGCAGCGCAACCCTTGTCCCAACCTGCTGGAAGAATGTCGAACAGGCGCACTCGGTTGTTGGGAAACACAAGCGAGAGTTCCGGCACCTCAGCGGCAACGCGCTCGCGTAGCTCCGCGAGCTCCTCACGCGAACGGGCACTCCAGATATTCGCCTTGAACACCGGCGCGTCATCGACGACGGGACTGCACGGGGCCTCTTCGCCTTTGAGCCATGCGTTGCCGCCCGACTCCATGGCGCGACGAACGCGCTCGGGGTCACTCGTCACGCAATAGGCATCGTTGCCCCAAAAGTCATCGCCCAGGCTGTAGACCTTCAGATAGGTATCGTCGGTCTCTTGCTCAAGATAGTCGGCAAGGCGCATGAGGGCACCGTTGTCGCTCGCACGGGAGGCAACAACCTCGCCGTCGACAAACATCACCTGGCCGTTACAGAACGCGCCAGTCGAAAAACACTCGGAACGATTTTTGAACATCCAGCCCATCGCGGACGGCTGGCGACCCGAAACCGGGCCAAAGTGCAGGCCCGCCGTCTGCATGGCATGAATGCCCTCGATGGCGTAGTCGCTGGCGCCGTCATGCCCGGCTGGAATCAGCGTATCGTCCATATCGGTCAGCACAAGTTTAATCATAAGGCCCCCATTCGTATCGGTCCTACCTATTGTAACGACCAGCCAAAATAAACCTGTCCCTTTTTGGCAGGTGCGTTAGTATAGGGAACAACAGATTCGATGCGGGAGTGCCGGCGGTGCAAACCACAAGGCTGAGAGGGCATGGGGCCCAATCCTTTGAACCTGTCAGTTAATGCTGGCGTAGGGAGCATGCCGCCTTTACAGGGGCGCTGTCTATGCACAGCGCCCCTTTTCTATGCCAAGGAGGCATGTGCAGTGATTGATTCGGAACAGCTTAAGCAACATATGGTCAAGGCCGTGGAGGAGATTCGAGCCACCAATCCGATGGCCGGCTCCATCACCAACACGGTGACGATTGACTTTGTCGCCAACGCGCAGCTCGCCGTGGGCGGTTCGGCCGCCATGGTCTATCTGCCCGACGAGGGCGAGGCGCTCGTTGCCGGCGGCGGCGCCATCTATCTCAACATGGGCACGCTCTTCCCCATCTACGAGCAGACGATTCCCCGCGCGGCCAAGGCGGCACACGACGCCGGCAAGCCCTGGGTGCTCGATCCGGTGGGCCTAGGCATCGGTAGCCTGCGCACCCAGCTGGTAAACGAGCTCAAGCAGTACAAGCCCGCCATCGTACGCGGCAACGCCTCCGAGATCATCGCACTCGCCGGCTTGTGGGGTCTTGAGGGCGAGGCGGCCGATCTGAGCCGCGTGCGCGGTGTCGATACCACCGACACGGTCGACGCCGC
>USTC01000216.1 GCA_900557505.1 uncultured Collinsella sp. | reverse complement strand
GGTCCATGCTGCCGCTCGAGCATGCCGAGCCTGCAGATACCTCAAAGCCGGCGGCATCGAGCTTGATGATGAGCTCCTCGGAGTCCATGCCGTCAATGTAGATCGATACCATGCCGGGCAGACGGTCGGCATGCGCATAGTCGCCCATGGTGGCGTGAATGCGCGGATGGGCCGTAAGCGTGGCGTAGAGCTTGTCGGAAAGGGCTTGCAGCTTCTCGCGCTCCTGAGCGACACGGGGCGTCAGCGTGCGGGCGGCAGCGGCAAAAGCCAGCTGCGTGCGCAGGTCCTGCGTACCGGCGCGACGGCCGGCCTCCTGTCCACCGCCAAAGATGCGCGGACGCAGCGGCGTGCGGTTCTTAAGGTAGAGCGCGCCGGATGCCACAGGGCCGCCGATCTTGTGCGCGGCAACGGTCATGGCATCGACGCCCAGCTCGGTGACATCGAGCGGAATATGCAAGTAGCCCTGGATGGCATCGGTATGAAACAAGGCACCGGCAGCATGTGCGGCGGCGGCCAGCTCACGGATGGGCTGCACCACGCCGGTCTCGTTGTTGGCGATCATAATGCTCACGAGTGCAACGTCGTCGCCGAGCAGCTCGACAAGCGTGGCAGGTTCAATGTATCCTGCGCGGCAGGGCTGTACCAGGTCGACGGTAAAGCCGGCGGCACGCAGCAGTGGCAGGTTATCCAGAATCGAATCGTGCTCGATGGCCGAAACGATGACACGATCGCGCTTGCGATCGCGCTGACGGGCGCCCTCGGCAAGACCGAGCAGCGCCAGCTGGTTGGCCTCGGTGCCGCCGTTGGTAAGGATAATCTCGGACGGGCGAACACGTGCGCCAAAGCTACGGGCGATCTCGCGACGGGCGACTTCAAGGCGTGCGGCGGCCTTGCGGCCGAGCGAATGCAGCGAGTTGGGGTTGACGCCGGCAAGCTCGCTGTCGTCATATTCGCGCTGCGCAAGGAGCGCCTCGGCGCGCATGGGCGTCGAGGCGGCATAGTCAAGATTCACGGGTATGCGGTTTTGACCTGCGGTCATAAGGGTTTATGCCTCCTGTGCGGCCTCGTTGCCCAGCTTCTGCAGCAGCGCAACCTCAGCGGCGGGATCTTCGGACTTAAATACGGCGGAGCCGGCTACGAGCACGTTGGCACCGGCCTTGACGACCTCGGCAATGTTCTTGGAAGAGATACCGCCGTCGACCTCGATCAGGGGCGACACGCCGTGGCGCTCGCACATGGCCTTGAGCTCCTGGAGCTTAGGAAGCGTGCCCGGGATAAAGCTCTGGCCGCCAAAGCCAGGGTTCACGCTCATGAGCAGCACCATGTCGACAACGTCGATGATGCTTTCGAGCACGCAGACGGGAGTGGCGGGGTTGAGCACCACGCCGGCCTTGACGCCGCGCTGCTGCAGATGTGTGAGCGTGCGGTGCAGGTGCGTGGAAGCCTCGTAGTGCACGGTGATCATATCGGCACCGGCATCAGCGTACCAATCGACCGTCTCGTCGGGGTTCGACACCATCAGGTGCGCGTCAACCGGCACATCGGTGGAGCGCTTGACGGCCTTAAGGATGTCAACGCCAAAGGTCAGGTTGCCGGTAAAGTGACCGTCCATAACGTCAAAGTGTACGTAGTCGGCACCGGCGATTTTGTCGAGCTCGCCCTTGAGGTTGGCCATATCGGCCGAAAGGACGGACGGAGCGATTTTGATGGAACCCATGGTAGTAGCCTTTCTGCGCTAGTCGGCGAGTCCGTAGAACTCTTGAGAGGGGACGCGGTCGGTGAGGATCTCGAGCGCCCTATCCAAAGTAACACCGTTGTAGAGCGTTTGCTCCACGGCAAAGGTGAGCGGAATGTCTACGCCCAGTGAACGGGCAAGCTCGCTCACGCTGCGGGCTGCGACGGCACCCTCGACCACCATATGCGTGCGGGCCTGGTACTCGTCGAGCGAAACGCCGTGGGCAAACTCGAAGCCAAAGGTGCGGTTGCGCGAATGCTCCGAAGTGCAGGTGGCGATAAGGTCGCCCATGCCGGCAAGTCCCATGCAAGTCATAGCCTGGCCGCCGCGGGCGTGAACCAGGCGGCTGATCTCGGCCAGACCGCGCGTCATGATGAGGGCGAGCGTGTTATCACCCGCACCCGAGCCGGCAGAGATGCCGCATACAATAGCGATGACGTTTTTCATGGCGCCGCAGACCTCGACGCCGGTCATATCCTGCGACAGGTAGATGCGGAAGGCCGTGGAAAGCAGTAGCTCCTTAAAGGTCTCCCCTACCTGCTGGTCTTTACTGGCGATGACGGCGGCCGAAAGCCCGCCGCGGCAGATTTCCTCGGCATGGTTGGGGGCCGAGAGCGCCGCCACGCGCGACTCGTTGCCGATCTCGCTGGCGATGACCTCGCTCATGAGCAGGCCGGACTCGGGCTCGATGCCTTTGGTAAGGCACAGAACCGGTGTCTCGTCCGCGATGAACGGCGCCGCCTGGTGGCAGACGTCGCGCAGGTGCGTGGAGGGCACGGCAAAGATGATGGCCTCGGCGCCGTCGAGCGCCTGGGACAGGTCCGTCGTGGCGACAACGTTTTCCGGCAGCACGTAGTCCACCAGATAGCGGGGATTACGGTGCTCGCCGTTAATGCCGGCGGCCGTCTGCTCGCTATGGGCCCACATGGTCACGCGCTCGGCTCGCGCGGCGGCAAGGCCAGCAACGGCAGTTCCCCAGGAGCCGGAGCCAATCAGCGCAACATTCATGACTCTCTCCTACTGATCGTCGGGCTCGGTGACGCGCTTGGTAAACGAGAGCTTGGACTCCTTACCGGTCATGAGCTTTTTGATGTTCGCGCGATGGGCCCACACCACGGTGATACCGATCATCGCCATGCAAAACTTAAGCC
>USTC01000215.1 GCA_900557505.1 uncultured Collinsella sp. | reverse complement strand
TGGAACAACCGCAAAGCAATGTGCTTATGCAGTTTGCTCGCGGGCGATGCGGATGAATTCAGAGACGGCCTCGCGCGTCTTGGGCTTGGCGCAAAACGCGATGCCCGTGCCCGCGGCCTGAATCATGGGGATGTCGTTTGCCCCGTCGCCAATAGCGACGGTGTGGGCCATGTCGACACCGCACTCAACTGCCCAGTCCAGCAGCTGGATGAGCTTGGACTCCTTGGTCACGATGTCTGCCGCCAACTTGCCGGTGAGCTTGCCGTCCACGACTTCCAGGCGGTTGGCCAGGCAAAAATCGATGCCCGCGGCGGCCACGATTTTGTCGGCGACCTCGTGGAAGCCACCGCTTACCACGCCGACCTTCCAGCCCTTGCTGTGCGCCGAGCGCACAAGTTCCAGCGCGCCGGGGGTAAACGTCACCCGCGCAAAAGTGCGATCGAACACGCTCTCATCCAAGCCGGCAAGCAGCCCCACGCGCTCCTCGAGCGCCTGCTTAAAGTCAAGCTCGCCGCGCATGGCGCGTTCGGTGATCTGTGCAACTTGCTCGCCCACGCCGGCCTCCTCGCCCAACAGGTCGATGACTTCCTGGTTGATGAGCGTGGAGTCGATATCCATAACGATGAGGCGTGCGGTCGTGACGGCCCTTTCCGAGTGCAGTTGGATTGGGGCTCATTGTCGCACGCGGCGCGCCTTGGTGACGGTCAGGCCGCGTCAATTGTTTCGTCTCCGTCAAGTCTTTGGGCAAGAGCTACTTTTTCGCGGCACATCGACGCGGGTGCGATAAGATAGAACGCCATGTCTGGCTGCGCGGTTTACGCAGGCTGGGCAAATCTGTACGACGCCGCCCGGAACGACACGGGGCGGCACAGATCCATAAAGGAGGATCACTGGTATGAGCCAGACCCGTCCCATCGATGAGCATTCCATGCACACCCGTACCTGCGGCGAGCTTCGCTTCGAGAACGTGGGCGAAGAGGTCACCCTCACCGGTTGGGTGAGCCGTCGCCGCGACCACGGTGGCCTTATCTTCTGCGACCTTCGCGACCGCGAGGGCATCACGCAGCTCACCTTCGACCCCGAGCACTCCGACGGCGATGCCTTTAAGATTGCCGAGACCATGCGTCCCGAGTGGCCCATCAAGATTCACGGCGTCGTGCGCGCCCGTGGCGAGGAGACCACCAACACCAAGCTCGCGACCGGCGAGGTCGAGGTCCTGACCGACCACGCCGAGGTGCTCAACACGTCCGTCACCCCGCCGTTCCAGATTGAGGACGGCATCGAGACCAGCGAGGACACCCGTCTGCGCTATCGCTATCTGGACCTCCGCCGTCCCGAGATGATGGCCAACCTCAAGCTGCGCTCCGACTTCACCTTTGCCATTCGCGAGGCGCTGCACAACCGTGAGTTCATGGAGGTCGAGACGCCCTCCCTGTTTAAGTCCACGCCCGAGGGCGCTCGAGACTTCATCGTTCCCAGCCGTATCCAACCGGGTAACTTCTACGCCCTGCCGCAGTCCCCGCAGCTCCTGAAGCAGCTGCTCATGGTCGGTGGCGTTGAGCGCTACTACCAGGTTGCCAAGTGCTTCCGCGACGAGGATCTGCGCGCCGACCGTCAGCCCGAGTTCACTCAGGTCGATATCGAGATGTCCTTCGTGGACCAGAATGACGTCATGAGCGCACTCGAAGAGGTCCTGTCCGATGCCTTCGGCCGCATGGGTGTCGAGATGCCCACGCCGCTGCGTCGCATGGACTACTGGGAGGCCATGGACACCTATGGCTCCGACAAGCCCGATACCCGCTATGGCATGCACCTGGTCGACCTGACCGACATCTTTGCCAACTCCAAGTTCAAGGTCTTTGCGACTGCCGCAAACGAGGAAGGCTCTGTCGTCAAGGCCATTAACGCCAAGGGCGCCGGTGCCTGGGCACGTGCCAAGATCGATAAGCTCGCCGGCGTGGCCTCCACGTTTGGCGCCAAGGGCCTGGCCTGGATCGCCTTCCGCGAGGACGGCTCCATCAACAGCCCCATCGTCAAGTTCTTCTCGGACGAGGAGATGGCCGCTCTGCGCGAGCGCATGGACGTCGAGCCCGGCGACCTTGTGATGTTCGCCGCCGGCCCACGCCTGCTCTCTGACGAGATCCTGGGCGGCATGCGTTCCCACATGGCCAATGCGCTCGAGATCAAGCGCGAGGGCCACGACTTCCTGTGGGTCGTCAACTTCCCGCTGTTCCACTGGGATGAGGACCGCAAGGCCTATGCTGCCGAGCACCAGCCGTTCACTCTGCCGACCGAGACCGACATCGCCAAGATCGAGGCCGATCCCCTGGCAGCCGGTTCCTGTACCTACGACTTTGTCATGGACGGCTTTGAGGCCGGCGGCGGTGGTATGCGAATCCACAACGCCGAGATGCAGATGTCCATGCTCAAGCTCCTGGGCTTTACCGAGGAGCGCGCCGAGTCGCAGTTCGGCTTCCTCATGGAGGCGCTCAAGTTTGGTGCGCCCCCGATGGGCGGTTTCGCTCTGGGCCTGGACCGCGTGTGCATGCTGCTCACCGGCTCCGACTCCATCCGCGACGTCATGGCGTTCCCCAAGACGGCCAGCGGCTCCGACCTCATGTCGGGCGCCCCGAGTGCCGTTTCCGGCGCCCAGCTCAAGGACGTCAGCCTGCGCCTGATGTAGGCGAGTGGCTACATATTGCCCGCAACGAGGGAAGGACGCGTGCCTTCCCTCGTTTTTTATGCGCCGAGGTTGCGAGGGCATGGGATGACCGGGCGTCGCGGAAACTGCGACCCAGAATCTAGCCAAATAACGGGTCGCACTTTCCGGTTGAGCTTCTGGCGGAAAGTACATCCCAGAATCGGCGTTCGGAATGGGCCGGGCTTTCCGCTAAAGCAGC
>USTC01000214.1 GCA_900557505.1 uncultured Collinsella sp. | reverse complement strand
CGAATACCGGCAATGCTCGGCATGCGCAGTTGGCCAATCTCCTTGGCGGTCGTCATCGCGCACGGCATCTCAAGATAGACCGTCTCCTCGCCGGCATCGCAGCCGTGAACAAGCGCCAGTGAACCACAGGTCGTAAAGCCTGCGCTCTGCACGCAGTTCACGTCGGTCACGCAGGGAATCTCAAAGGCACCGGCAAGCTCGGGACCAATCTGGGCCGTATCGCCGTCCACCGCCATCTTGCCGCAGATGAGCAGGTCGAAGTCCTCGTCGAGCGCCTCGATGCCGCACTTGAGGGCATAGGTGGTTGCCAGGGTATCGGCGCCTGCAAAGGCGCGATCGGTTAGCAGCAGTGCGTCATCGGCGCCTCGGGCGATGCAGTCGCGCAATAGCGATTCGGTCGCGGGGATGCCCATCGACACCACCGTTACGCGCACGTCCATGCCAAAGCCGATAAAGTCGTCCTTCAGCGCCAGCGCGCATTCCAAAGCGCTCGCGTCAAAGGGATTAATGACCGCCTGCTTGCCATCGCGCACGATAGTATTGGTCTTGGGGTCCATCTTGACCTCGGTGCTTCCGGGCACGGCCTTGACGCACACCACCATATGGAAATCGCTCATCTTCACGCGCCCCCTTTCTGGACGAGCTCATCCAAGAGCTTCTCCGAAAACAGGTTGCCACGGCCCAGCTGCCCGGCAGGATCGAGCTGGAGCTTGAGCCGCGCCGACTCGACCATGGCCTCGTGACCGTACATCGTCTCTAAGAAGCCCGCCTTGATCTTGCCGACGCCGTGTTCGGCGGAGACGGCGCCGCCCATGGCCGTGACCTCGGAAGCCCACTGGGCAAAGAGCTCTCCGCCGCGGCGGTAATCCTGCGCATCGCGCGGCAGAATGTTCACATGCAGATGGTTGTTACCGATGTGCCCCCAGGCGGCAGATTCAAGCCCACTTTCGGCCAACGTGCGGCGATAAAGGGCGATGACATCGGCCAAGCGTGCGTTGGGCACCGACATGTCCGAGCCCAGTTTGGTGATAGTGGGATCCGTGCGGCGACGCTCGTCGATGAGCATGTTGACGCTCTCGGGCACCGCATGGCGGAAGAATCGCTGACACTCGCGATCGACCTCGGTGCGCGCGACCCATGTCGCATCGTCGCTGCCGCCCGCAAGCTCCAGTACCCACCCCAAGTGATACAGCTCCTCAGTCGCCTGGGCTTCGTCGTCGCAGTCGAGCTCCACGTAGACACAGACCTTGGCGTCTTTGTCGAGCGCCGGCAGCGAGGCGAACGCGGTCGACTGCTCACGCTGACGACGCAGAATATCCAGGGCGCCCGCATCGAAATATTCGATGGCGGCCGCGTGGGACAGGACGGGACGCACAGAATCGGTGAAGGACACGGCCTTGTCTTCGCTGTCAAAGAAGCAGCTCACGCCCCAAACGACCGCAGGCGCCGTCTGCAGGGCAATCTCGAGCTCGGTGATGACGCCGAGTGTGCCACACGCACCGATAAACAGATCGATGGCATCCATATCGTCAGCAACGAAATAGCCCGAAGCATTTTTGGTCTTGGGCATGGTGTAGTCGGGAAGGTCGAGCTCGAGCGTGCGGCCCTGCACCGTGACGAGCGAAAGGCGACGACCCTGTGCAAAAACCTCGCCACGGTGAAGCTCGAGCAGGTCGCCATCGGCCAGCGCGACATGAAGGCCCGTGACGTGAGGGCGCATGGGGCCGTAAGCGTAGCTACGGGCGCCGGAAGCGTTGCATGCCGCCATACCGCCCAGGCAGGCAGATGCCTCGGTGGGATCGGTAGGAAAGAATTGCTCGGGGGCTTCCTGGAACTCCTCGTAGGCCTCAAGCGATGCCTGGTCCCAGCCGGCAGTCGGCAGCACTTTCTTGCCCAGTTGCTTGCGCAGCTCAGACAACACGACGCCGGGCGCCACACGCAAAAGAAAGCGGCCCTGCTCATCGCGGCGAATGCCTAGGTAGCGATTCATGCGGGAAGTATTGAGAATGTGACCGCCATGAGGCACGGCGCCGGCGGCAAGACCGGTCCGGGCGCCCTGAACCGTCACCGGGACACGCTCGGCATGGAGCTTTTTCAAAATGGCGCGGACCTCGTCCTCCGTTGTCGGAAACGAGATGCTCGAGGCCTCGCCCGATGCGCGAGACTCATCGTGACCATACTCTTCGAACTCGTCGATGAAGGGTTTGATGGTTGCAGACACGCGAACTCCCCCTTTAGCTAACTACAGTGTTTGCAGGGAGATGTTACCGCATCGTTTTGTCGACGTGTTCGAGACCGTCTCCATAATTGACGATTTTTACGTTCGTGCAATTCGGCGAGCGGCAAGGTTTCCTCGGCAGACGATGCTTTTGACACATGTCGCTTTACCGCCAGCGACCACGCAATTGTCGCTCGAAAAAAGTTGAAGCCATTTTTGCCATCTTTTACCTGCGGAGATGTCAATCCGTCAAGCGTTTGGTCAGAAATTGGTCAAGTAGCGACTGATACGGTCGGCATCGACAGCCAAAACCAATGGAAGTTTTGGCCCCCGAAGCAGGGAGGTTCCCATGGCATATTACTGGCCCCAGTACGGCGTCGCCATCGAGGTCGACGACGATCCCTATCTCCTGCCTTTCGACGAAGAGGCATTCCCCGATACGACGGTCTACCACGTTACCACCGATGTGATCTGCGACCCCGAGTCGTTCTCGGCGCTCGCCCACCACATCGCGCGTATCCACAACATCGAGCTCCCTCACGACTTCGACGAGCTCATCTATTCGCGCCGCCTGATGCTTCACATGCTCTTTGGGGCGGACCCGTCCACGTTCGCACGCGTCTACACCACCAAGGACGCCGCATGAGCGCGAAGAAGCCACCCCACTTTGCAGGCCTGGGTCGTCGCAAGAAGCTCATCGTTGCCTGCTTGGCCATCGTCTGTGCCCTTGTCGCCGTAGGACTATACGCTTGGCAG
>USTC01000213.1 GCA_900557505.1 uncultured Collinsella sp. | reverse complement strand
GGTGACCCTGCGCGGCGACCGCATGTGGGAGTTCCTCGATCGCCTGCTGGCCACCGCCCTTCCGCGCGTCCGCGACTTCCGCGGCATCTCGCCGAAGAGCTTCGACGGCCGCGGCAACTACACCCTGGGCATCACCGAGCAGCTCATCTTCCCGGAGATCGAGTACGACAAGATCGACCGCACCCGCGGCATGGACATCACCTTCGTGACCAATGCCGGCGACAACGATTCCGCGTTCGCTCTTCTGTCCGCCCTCGGCTTCCCGTTCAAGAGCAAGTAAACCGACCGGGGCGCATAGGGCCCCGCGTCGCGCAACCTCGGTCACAAGTCCGCGATAAGGCTGCGGGCTTAAGGACATAAAGAAAGAAGGACATGCATGGCTAAGAAATCGATGATCGCCAAAGCCAAGCGCGAGCCGAAGTTCTCTACGCGTCAGCACAACCGCTGCACCCGTTGCGGACGTCCCCGCGCCTACTATCGCAAGTTCGGCCTGTGCCGTATCTGCGTGCGTGAGTTGGCTAACAAAGGCGAGCTGCCCGGCGTGACCAAGGCTTCCTGGTAGAAGACGCGGACACGCGGGTGTGCCGACGTTAAAGGCGGAGGCGCTATGGGCGCCGACGAACCGAACGCCGGTTCATCACGGATCAAAGGAGAAAACAAACATGACAATGACCGACCCCATCGCAGACATGCTTACGCGCGTGCGTAACGCCCAGTCTGCCGGCAAGGACACCGTGTCCATGCCGACGAGCAAGAAGCTCGTCGAGATCGTGCGCATCATGGAGCAGGAAGGCTACATCCAGCGCTTCGATGTCATCGACGGCGAGCCCCGCGGCACCCTTGAGATCACCCTCAAGTACGGCCCGAAGAAGGCCAAGACCATCCGCGGCATCAAGCGCATCTCCAAGCCGGGTCTGCGCATCTATGCCGGCAAGGACGATCTGCCCCGCGTGCTCGGCGGCCTCGGCACGGCAATTATCTCGACCAGTCGCGGCGTCATGACCGACCGCGATGCCCGCAAGCAGGGCATCGGCGGCGAGGTCATCGCCTATCTGTGGTAGGAAAGGAAGGTATCTAGTATGTCTCGTATCGGCAAGATGCCCATCCCCGTTCCTGCCGGCGTCGATGTGACCATCGACGGCCAGACGGTGACGGTGAAGGGCCCCAAGGGGGAGCTTACCCGCACGTTCCTGCCGTCCATGACCATCACCCGCGACGGCGATGAGCTCATCGTCACCCGTCCCGACGACACCCGTGAGTCCAAGAGCGCCCACGGCCTGACCCGCACCCTTCTCGCCAACATGGTGGAGGGCGTGTCGAACGGCTTCTCCAAGAAGCTGCAGCTCGTCGGCGTCGGCTATCGTGCCGCACTCAAGGGCAAGGATCTCGAGATGCAGCTCGGCTACTCCCACCCCGTGCTGGTGGAGGCTCCCGAGAACATCACCTTCGAGGTGCCCTCTCAGACCGAGATCGTCGTGTCCGGTCCGAGCAAGGAGCAGGTCGGCCAGGTTGCCGCGAACATCCGCAAGTGGCGCAAGCCGGAGCCCTACAAGGGCAAGGGCATTCGCTACGAGGGCGAGCATGTCCGCCGCAAGGCTGGCAAGGCCGGCAAAGACTAAGTGCCTATTCGGTAGCTGATTGAAGGGATTAAACCTATGAATAAGCAACAGGAGAAGCAGGCCCGTCTTGCCCGTCGCCATCGTCGCGTGCGCGGCAAGATCTCCGGCACTGCAGCTCGCCCGCGTCTGTGCGTGACGCGGAGCAACAGCAACATGTACGTGCAGGTCATCGATGACGTGGCCCACACCACCATCTGCGGCGTCTCTACCCTCGGGGAGGCCTTCAAGGCCACCGGCAAGTCCGGCGCGACCGTCGAGGGCGCAGCCGAGCTCGGCACCATCGTTGGCAAGTTGGCTCAGGAAAACGGCGTGACGGAAGTTGTGTTCGACCGTGGCGGCCACCTGTATCATGGGCGCGTGAAGGCTCTGGCCGAAGCTGCCCGTGAAGCAGGATTGAAATTCTAGAAGGGGTTTTAGCTTATGGCTCGTAACAACAACCGTCAGCAGGAGAGCACGACTCCTGAGCTTCAGGAGCGCGTGGTCTTCATCAATCGCGTCGCGAAGACCGTCAAGGGCGGCCGTCGCATGCAGCTCTCGGCCCTGGTCGCCGTCGGCGACGGCAACGGCCGTGTGGGCGTGGGCATGGGCAAGTCCGCCGAGGTGCCCACCGCCATCAAGAAGGGCGTCGAGGACGCGAAGAAGAACATGTTCACCGTCCCCGTGACCGCCGAGGGCTCGGTGCCCCACGAGATCATGGGCGAGTACGGTGCCGGCCGCGTGCTGATCAAGCCCGCTGTTCCCGGTACCGGCGTGCTCGCCGGTGGCCCGGTTCGCGCCATCATGGAGCTTGCCGGCGTTCAGAACGTGATCACCAAGTCGCTGGGCACGGACAACGCCATGAACATCGTGAAGGCTGCCGCCGAGGGTCTCAAGAACATGGAGAGCCCCGTCCAGGTCGCCGAGCGCCGCGGCATCTCCGTGGCCGAGATGTTCGGCGGGAAGGAGAACTAATGGCTGAGACGAACAAGACGCTGCGCCTCACCCAGGTGAAGAGCGCCATCGGCCGCAAGCCGAACCAGGGTCGCACCCTGCGCGCGCTGGGCCTGCACGGCATCGGCAGCACCACCGAGCAGGTGGACAACGAGAGCGTGCGTGGGATGATTTTCACGGTTAAGCATCTCATCACCGTCGAGGAAATTTAAGCCTCGTCACACTTTTGATGGACTCCGGCGTGTTCCCAGAGGGGAGCACGCCGTTGCCATGATAGATGGAAGTTTGCTAGCGGCGAGCTGCTAGCACTGACTGAGGGAAGAGGAAATCCCCGGTCAGAGAGCGAAAAGGAGATTTACTTACATGGAACTCAAGGATCTGCGCCCGGCCGAGGGCTCGACGAAGAACCGCAAGCGCGTGGGCCGCG
>USTC01000212.1 GCA_900557505.1 uncultured Collinsella sp. | reverse complement strand
GCCTTAGGAGCCTCAACCTCAGGAGCTGCATTCTCAGCAACAACCTTTACAGGCATCCGAACCATCCAGGACGGTCGCATTGATAAACAATGTGGGACGATCGGCAGACGCCATATCGAGCTCCTCCCTCTCAGAAAACTTCAACATTTGTCCATTATTACCCAGCGCGGAAGGATTGCTGCGGACATATCGGTTAACGGGAGGAAGAGAGAAATGTGAGGGCAAACGGAGACAGCGCGGCGATGTTCCGGTCGTTCCAGCAAAACGTCTTGATTTGTAACAGGTAGACCGTCTTTAACCTTCCAAATGTTACAGATCGAGATCTTTCGGCACCTCGTCCAACCTTTGTCTCGATTTGTAACAGTTAGACCGGTTTTTGGCCGTTAGATGTTACAGATCGAGATATTCTCCAGCCCCGTCGCCAAACGTCTAAATCTGTAACAGTTACGAGGCCAAACGGCCCCTTGTTGTTACAGATCGAGACAAACTCGGTAGGAACAACCACACCCGCGTCAGCCACACCCCTCAGCACCCATACCACTGCCGTCTCCATTCCTCAGCCAAATCGACCCGCTGCGGAATGCCCGCCAGTCTCAGCTTTTCAGCCAGCTTCCCCGGGTTCTTGAGCTCATCAAACGTAAACCTCAGTACCTTATGTCCGAGCATCGTCAGATGGGACTCCCGTTGACGTTCCGCCACGAATGGGTCGACCGGCTCCCGATCCCCACCATCCTGCAGGGTATACTTTCCCTTTCCATCGAGCTCGCCAATCACGCACGCCCCGTCCTCGAGTCTCCAGAAATAGTCGACTCGAAATACCTGATTCGGATTGAGCGGATCACGAAACTCCACCTGCAGCTCCGGAACTGGAAAGCCGTACGCAATAAAGAACGCCCGAAATCGAGACTCGCCGCCGTTTTCGGACAGCCCGTCCGCATACGACGCAATCACCTGCGCTCTGCGATACCCGCGCTTGCCTTCACAATCCATACGAAGCCACTCACAAAAGTCATCGCGCGATACGCCCTTTGCTCGCAACGCAGAATCGGCAATCGCCAGGCCATACGAAAACGGCGCGCGCAGCAGGCAGTCCTCTACCGTGCGCCAAAACGGCGTCGCCCGCACGCCGTCGACTTGTTCAAGCGCACCCGCCGCCTGCGGACGCAACAGCCGGCATCCCGCACTCAGCGGCACCGAGCAACCTGTCTTAACAAGAAATCGCGGCCCAAGCAGATCATTCGGCACCTCCAGACCCCACAAAAGCGCCGCGTCATAGCCCCAAAACGCCCAGTCTGGATGAAACTCCGCAAGCCCTTTGATGGTCCGCAGTGCTCGCTCCGCCGGTGTCAACGCATCCCAATCATGTTGAAAACAAAACAGATACGACTCGGGCTCCGCAATATCATCGGTTCCCACATGACGCCGCAGCCACATGAGCTCGGCATTGTCGTGTGTCACAAGCAGTACACCCTGTTCAGCCGCCTCCGTGAGCCTGGCAAGCATCCTATTCCGCGCCAAGGTGTTACGTGTTGCATGCTTGTGTTTGAAAACAGTATTAGACACTTCCATCACCACCACATCGGAGAAATGGACCATCGCCGCCATTGCCGCTATCGGCAAACGTCTCAATCTGTAACAGGAAGACAGTCTTTGAACCTCTAGTTGTTACAGATCGAGATTTTCAGTCGTGCGTCCAACTTTTGTCTCAATCTGTAACAGGTAGACCGGTTTTTTGTCCCTAAACGTTACAGATCGAGACATAAAGGCAGAAGGCAAGGCAGGCGACAACAGCCCGCCCCCCCTATTCCCACTCCTGCTCGTAGATATTAAGCGACTTCACGTAGCGTCCCTGAGCGCCCATGATGTCGCGAACCAGGCGCAAAAAGAAGCTGATGCACGAGGTGTCGAAACCGTCCTCTAGGTCCTCGGGATGCACCGCGCCCGGCCCGTCGACCGCCGTGTCGCTCAGGCGCGCGATGTCATACAGGTAGAGCTGCCCCGCCGTCAGCCAGACATCGTCGACGCACGCAAGTCGCACCGCAATCGCGCCATCGTTCCAGTGCTCCTTTTGCACGATATGTGGGTCGTAGACGTCAAAGCGACGGTCGGTGCGCGTATCCTTCAGCACGACCATGCCAGTCGCGGGATCCTTGTCCAAAATGCCAAAGCGCGAGAAATACTGCGTGTCACGCACCCGCTTAAGTCGCCCGAGCGAAGCTGGAGAAATTGACGCTGGCGGCTCGTCCACATACAGTTCCAACAGCGTCTTACCATGGTAATAGGGGCGCTCAAACAGCAGCCAATCGGTAAACGCCATGTTGTAGGCCATGATTTCGTTTTGAGAAGGTTCCTCGCAATAGCTGAGCCACGGATCGACGATAATCTCGAACTGCTCGCGCGCCGGCTCCAGGAATTGAAACTTCCGCAGCATCCAAAAGTGAGCCATGTCGGCAATATCGTTGCCGACGGCTTCGGTCAGCTGCGCTCGGTCAAAAACTTGGTCAGTCATGGCATCCTCCTCAAACTGATGAACCTCAATTTGAGCTTACGAGGAGGGTGGGCAGCCACGACCAGCGCGGGCAAAATAGGCCTCCGGCTGCAAACCAGATGCTAACCAAACACTTGACGGGATACTTGACCGAATGAGCGCACCGCAAAGAAACCGCAGGTAGATATAGACGGCCAGTTCACTCATTTAAGGCAAGCGCCCGCCACCACCACAGAAAGAGCAGAGCAACACAGTCGCGAACGTCGACGAATGAGCACTTGCACGTCGACAAATGACAAAGTCGCCTGCGAACTTGCAAGGAGTGTCCCGGACTGCCGGCAAAAAAGGAACGCCCCCAGTTGCGGCACTTGGGGACGATCCTTTTGGGCCGGCCGCTGGGGACAGCCCTTGACGATTCAGTTGTGGACAGCCGCCTTACAGCTCCAGCGCCTCGGCGACTTCGGCTGCGCAGGCCAGGGCATCGGCCATGGCGTTCACCACGAGCGAGCTGCCGTTGCGGGCATC
>USTC01000211.1 GCA_900557505.1 uncultured Collinsella sp. | reverse complement strand
CGCTGACCACGGTGATCGTGAGCCAGCGCGTCTCGACCGTTCGCGATGCCGACATGATCTGCGTGCTCGACCACGGCTCGGTCGCGGGCCTGGGTACGCACGACGAGCTGTACGCAAGCTGCCAACTCTATCGCGAGATTTGCCAGTCGCAGCTTCGCCGCGAGGAGCTCGAGGGCCAGCAGGGGAGTGCGGCGCCCGCGTCCACCCCAGGCGCCCCGACCGCCCCAAGTCCCGCGTTCGCCCCGGCTGTCCCGGCATCCACTTGCGCAAAGGAGGGCTGCTAAATGAATCCGTATACTTCTTCCGGTTCGGTCGCCACGATGACGGCCAACGTGTCCGGCAACGATAACCTCAACGACTTGGGTGACGGCCCGCGTCAGCCCGGCGACCCCGAGCGCTACCCCGTGGGCGCGGTAACTCGCCGCCTGCTGGGCTACGTCCGTCCGCATCGCATTTCATTTACGGCATCGTTTGTGAGCGCCGCCATCTCGGTGATCCTGCAACTCTATACGCCCATCCTCATCGGCGAAGGCATCGACCTCATCGTTGCCGCCGGGCAGGTGGACTTCGATGCGCTGCTGCCGCTCGTTACCAAACTCGCGCTCGTCGTGGTGGGAGCAGCGTCCTTCCAGTGGCTGCAGGGCTACTGCGTCAACCGTCTGTCCTACGAGACGGTGCGCGACATGCGCGTGGAGGCGAGCGACAAGCTCAGCCGCATGCCGCTCAGCTTTATCGACGGCCATGCCCACGGTGACCTCATGAGCCGCGTGGTCAATGACGTCGATCAGGTGGGTGACGGCCTGCTGCAGGGCTTTACGCAACTCTTTACCGGCGTCATCACCATCGTGGGCACGCTCGCGTTTATGCTCTCCATCAACCTGGCCATGACGCTCGTGGTGGTGCTCGTCACGCCGCTTTCCATCTTTGCGGCCGGTGCCATCGCCAAGCTTTCCAATAAGAGCTTCACTGCTCAACAGCGCATCCAGGGCCAGCTCGGCGGTCATATCGAGGAATACGTGGGCGAGCAGAAGCTCGTGGACGCGTTTGCCTATGGTCCCAACGCCCAGCAGCGCTTCGATGCTCTCAACGCTGAGCTCTACACGGCAGGTGAGCGCGCGCAGTTTATGGGTTCGCTTTCTAACCCCGGTACGCGCTTCATCAATAACATCATCTACGCCGTGGTCGCCGTGATTGGCTGCGTGGGCGTGATCACGGGCGTGCCCGCTGCGCTCACGGTGGGCGGCGTGCAAATCTTTCTGTCCTATGCTAACCAGTACACCAAGCCATTCAACGAGGTCACCAACGTCATTACGCAAATCCAGACGGCGTATGCCTCGGCGCGCCGCATGTTCGCGTTGCTCGATGCGCGCGAGCAGGAGCCCGACGCTGTGGATGCCATTGAGCTCACTGCCCCGAAGGGCGAGGTTTCGTTTGAGCATGTGGACTTTAGCTATGTGCCCGACCGCAAGCTGCTGCAGGATATCTGCATCGATGCCAAGCCTGGTATGCGCTATGCCCTCGTCGGCCCCACGGGCTGTGGCAAGACGACGCTCATCAACCTGCTGCTGCGCTTTTACGATATCGATGCCGGGCGCATCGTGGTCGATGGCCGGTCTTCGCGTGACTACACGCGTGCGAGCCTGCGCCGCGCCTTTGGCATGGTGCTGCAGGACACCTGGCTGTTCGAGGGCACGGTGGCCGAAAACATTGCCTACGGTTGCCCCGATGCCACGCGCGAGCAGATTGTCGAGGCCGCCAAGCGCGCTCATGCGCATAAGTTTATCGTGCAGCTGCCAGGCGGCTACGATACGGTGATCGGCGAGGACGGCGGCACGTTTAGTCAGGGTCAAAAACAGCTGCTGTGCATCGCGCGCGTCATGCTTACCGATCCGGCGATTCTGCTGCTGGACGAGGCAACGTCGAGCATCGATACGCGTACCGAGCTGCAGGTGCAGGCGGCATTCGACGAGCTCATGGCTGGCCGCACAAGCTTTGTCGTGGCACACCGCCTGTCGACGATTCGCAATGCCGATTGCATCTTGGTAATGCGCGATGGCGAGATTATCGAGCGCGGCACGCACGATGAGCTGCTCGCGGCGGGCGGCTTTTACGCCGAGCTCTACCGCAGCCAGTTCGCCCAGTAAGCAAGGCGTGGGGCAAATGAATCAGGTTCGTTCGTCCCGCGTCTTAAGTATTTGGGGGCTTGCGCTGCGGACGTTTTGCCCCCATCGGTGTCGCCCATGTCGCCAATCGGCAGAAGGTGGTTTACATCTGTCACGTTAGTACTAAGATATTCATCTAATAAATTGCATTAGTGGCTTTAGTTTTGGGGGAAACGAGCAACGTGACTATGACATGCTCTTTGGTGGTCAACAGCAAGAGCGGTAATACAAGGATGGTTTCGGGCGCAATCAAGCGTGCCCTGCAGGCTGCAGGCGTCGAGTTTATTCACGCTGCCGCACTGAGCGACGATGCGGATGCAGATCAAGTTGCGCGCGAGGCGCAGGGTGCCTGTGCTGCCGATACGGTGCTCGTTGGCTTTTGGTGCGACAAGGGCGCATGCACGCCTTCGGTCGCGGCGTTGCTCTCCGCCTTGCACGGCAAGCGCGTCTTTCTGTTTGGTACCTGCGGTTTTGGTGCCGATCAGAGCTATTACCAGCAGATTATCGATCGTGTGACCTCCAATTTGGCCGATGATGCCGAGCTGGTGGGCTGGGCAATGTGCCAGGGCAAGATGGGTCCTGCGGTCAAACAGCGCTACGAGGCCATGCTCGAGCAAGATCCTGACAACGCTCGCTTTAAGATGCTGCTCGACAACTGGGTTGCCGCAAAGGATCACCCCACCAAGGATGATCTGGACCATATGGCGGCGGCGGCCAAGAAGGCCGTGCTGGGCGAGTAGCTCCCATCGCTGACGGCGGTCGGTCCATCTTTCTAAATGTAACGTCCTCCCGGGCGTCGGCGTCGGGGCACGAAGTTCCCTGCTCTACAGTCCTGCGCAAGACGAAGGCCACA
>USTC01000210.1 GCA_900557505.1 uncultured Collinsella sp. | reverse complement strand
TAACATCGACGGCGACTTCCTGGAGGTCGAGGGTGCGCTCAACCGCGTGCGCGATCGCGAGCGTAAGGTGCAGCAGGCCCTACGCGACGAGTCGCATCGCAAGGACGACTTGGTCACATACTTGGCGCATGACCTGCGCACACCGCTTGCCAGCGTGGTGGGCTACCTCTCGCTGTTGCAGGAGGCACCCGACCTGCCGGTTGAGCAGCGCGCACACTTTACGGGCGTGGCGCTCGACAAGGCGCACCGGCTCGATGCGCTCATCGAAGAGTTTTTCGATATCACGCGCTTTGACTTCCACGATATTGTGCTTACGCGCGGCTGCGTCGACCTGGGATTGCTACTGGCGCAGGTGGCCGATGAGTTCTATCCCATTCTCAACGAGCAGCACAAAGATGTCCAAGTTGATGTGCGCGAGGACCTGACGGTACTTGTGGATGGCGACAAGATGGCTCGCGTGTTCAACAACATCATGAAAAACGCCATCGCCTATAGCTACGAAGGATCGACCATCACGATTGAGGCTGGGCGCCAAGATGACGGTGGCGTGCGAATTCGCTTTATTAACCATGGTGATCCGATTCCGGCGGCTAAGCTCAAGGTGATCTTTGAGAAGTTCTATCGCCTGGACGCGGCACGTGCGACCAATCGCGGTGGCGCCGGCCTGGGTCTTGCCATCGCCAAGGAGATTGTCGCGGCACACAGCGGCACCATTGCGTGCGAATCGACGCCCGAGCACACGGTGTTTACCATTGCACTGCCCGCTACATAACCAGCGTGCCCTTACAAACACTTGACAATGCGCTCACGTGCGTATGAGCCGCGATTTCTACTATCGATACTGCTGAATTGATATCGATATGGAGGTATGCGGTATGACGGCTGCTGCGGCGATGGAGCCTACGGAGCTTGAGGAACTCATAGAGGCGCAGGCCGAGGCCGCGCACGAGCGCGAAGTTGGGGATGCGACTCGCCCCACGGCGCAGGACCTTGCCGCCTCGCCGACGCGCATCGATGTTGAGGGCCTTGACCTGTTTTACGGCGACCATCATGCGCTCAAGGACGTGAGCATCAAAATTCGTGACAAGCAGATCACCTCGTTCATCGGGCCTTCGGGCTGCGGCAAGTCGACGCTGCTGCGTTGCTTTAACCGCATGAACGACGGCATCAAGGATTGCCGCATTGAAGGCAAGATTGCACTCGACGGCCAGAATATCCTGGGCGATTACGATATCTGCCGCTTGCGCCAGCGCGTGGGTATGGTGTTCCAACGCCCCAATCCGTTTCCCATGAGCATCTACGACAACGTCGCCTACGGTCCTCGCGGCATGGGGGTGCGCGACCGCGTCGTGCTCGACGAGCTGGTCGAAGACTCCCTGCGACGCGCCGCACTGTGGGACGAGGTCAAGGACAAGCTCAGGGAATCGGGTCTGGGTCTTTCGGGCGGCCAGCAGCAGCGTCTGTGCATCGCCCGTGCGCTGGCCGTGCAGCCCGACATTCTGCTGATGGACGAGCCGACCTCGGCGCTCGACCCCGTATCGACGCTAGTGGTGGAGCAGCTGGCCTGCGAGCTCAAGGAGACCTGCACGCTGGTGGTCGTTACGCACAACATGCAGCAGGCTGCGCGCATCTCCGACTCGGTCGCGTTCTTTTTGCTGGGCGAGCTGGTGGAGCATGCGCCCACGGCCCAGCTCTTCAAAAACCCGACCGATCCGCGCACGGCGGATTATTTGACGGGCCGTTTTAGCTGATACCATCTAGTGCAGGCACCTTTAGGGTTAAGATGCGGTCATGCCGGCCGCAAAGGGGTTCAACATGATCTATTACGTCGAGGACGATGACAACATCAGGGATTTGACGGTCTATGCACTGCGCAAGCAGGGAATCGAGGCCGAGGGCTTTTCGTGCGATGGCGAGTCCAAGCCTGCCGTGGCGCGACGGGTGCCCGATGCTGTGCTGCTCGACATCATGCTGCCCGATACCGACGGCTTGGCGATTATGCGTCGTCTGCGTGCCGATCGCCTGACGGCGACGGTGCCCATTATGATGCTCACCGCCAAGGACACCGAACTCGACAAGGTGATGGCGCTCGATGGCGGTGCCGACGATTACCTGACTAAGCCGTTTTCGCTCATGGAGCTTGCGAGCCGCTGCCGCGCACTGCTGCGTCGCGGCGGCATGGTCAAGCAGGCGAGCGATGTGCTCAGCGTGGGCGATATCGTACTTTCGCCCAGCCACCGCGAAGTGACTGTTGCCGGTGAACCGCTCAAGCTCACGCTGCGCGAATTCGACCTGCTCGAGTACCTTATGCGCAAACCTGGCGTGGTCTTTACCCGCGAGTCGCTGCTGCAGAGCGTATGGGGCTGGGACTTCGACGGCGGTTCGCGCACCGTCGACGTGCATGTGCAGACGCTCCGCCAAAAGCTCGGCGAGCGTGCGAGCGCCATAGAGACCGTGCGCGGCGTGGGCTATCGTCTGGCCGAGCCTACGGCCGATGACGATGCCGAAGGAGCCGACAGCGCGGCTAGCGCATCGGAGGAGTAACTCGTGGTCTTAGCCCCCCAGGGAAAACGTACCCTGTCGCATCGCGTGTTCGCGACGATTTTTCTCTGCGCTATGGCGGTTATCGTGGCGTTTACGGTGTTGGGCGCGTTCTTTGTGCAAAATACCCTGGCAGATGCCACGAGCGCCAACCTTTCGCAGGAAACCGAGCTTATTGCCGCCGCCCTCAATGAGCAGCAGGAGCCCATTGCCTTTCTGCGCGGTTTCGATCGCGAGGACTTGCGCATCACGCTGATCAACAAAGACGGGTCGGTTGCCTACGACAACGAGGCATCGCCTTCTATGCTGCCCAATCACGGTGATCGTCCCGAGGTCGCCAAGGCTTTCGAGAGCGGCTCGGGTTCTGCGGAGCGCGCAAGCTCCACGCTCGACGAGATTATGCTGTACCGAGCCGTCCGACTTAATAACGGCCAGGTTGTTCGCTTGGCGCAGGCCCAACCTGGCGTTGCGGCGATTCTGATGTCTCTCGTGGCGCCGATGCTGCTCATTGCGGCGGCAGGTGCGGTACTCTCGTTTTTCT
>USTC01000209.1 GCA_900557505.1 uncultured Collinsella sp. | reverse complement strand
TATGACCGAGTGGGAGACCGCTTGGGCAGGCGCCGGCCAGCCCGTCGGTATGGACCACACGCCTGGCCCGCAGACCACCGTTATGCAGAATTGCGTGATTGCTGCCGCTATCGCCAACAGCGGCGTGGTCATGGACCCGTTCTTTGTGTCCCAGATACTCGCCCCGGACGGAACCGTGGTTAAGACCACGCAGTCCCGCTCGCTGGGCCAGGCTGTCAGCTCTGCCACGGCCGACCAGGTCAAGCAGGCCATGCTTGCCGTCGTCCAGTCCGGTACCGGCACCGATGCCCAGATTCCGGGCGTCAAGGTTGCCGGCAAGACCGGTTCGGCCGAGACCGGCGGCACCAACGTCAACTCTATGTTTGTTGGCTTTGCACCTTACGATTCACCCACGGTTGCCATCTCGGTAGCCCTGGAGGATTACGACAAACACGACGTCAAGGCGGCCAAGATTGCCGGCATCGTCCTGACCGCGGCGCTCGCCGCACAGGGAGCGTGATGCCCATGATCGAATCGGACACCCGAGGCGCGCCGCGGCCGATGAGCTAGCGGCCACGCGCCACACGGCCCCAGCGGCCACACATTTGGTACTACACACATCGTTGAGCGAATAGTTATGTTAGGAGCAGGAATGGAACAGAGGGTCCTCGGGGGAAGATACCTCCTCAAGGATAAGGTGGGAACGGGCGGCATGGCGACCGTCTTCCGTGCACAGGATCAGGTCCTCGACCGCACGGTTGCCGTCAAGATCATGCTGCCGCAGTATGCCGGCGACGCCACCTTCGCCGCCCGCTTTAAGCAGGAGGCCCAGGCAGCAGCAGGCCTGTCCTCCCCCTATATCGTGGGCGTCTACGATTGGGGCAAGGACGGCGACACCTATTACATCGTCATGGAGTACCTGCGCGGCACCGACCTTAAAAGCGGCATCAAGAGCCACGGTGCACTCGATCCCAAGAAGGTCGCACAGATTGGCTCGCAGATCAGCTCCGCGCTCTCGGTCGCACACAAGCACGAGATCATCCACCGCGACATTAAGCCGCAAAACATCATGGTGCTGCCCGACGGCAACATCAAGGTGATGGATTTTGGCATCGCACGCGCCAAGAACAGTCATCTCACGCAGGACAACAACGTGCTGGGCACCGCCCACTATGTAAGCCCCGAGCAGACCCGCGGCCAGGACCTCGGCCCCACCTCGGATATCTACTCGCTGGGTGTCGTCATGTACGAGTGCGCCACCGGCCGCGTACCCTTTGACGGCGACGACGCCATCTCGGTCGCGCTCAAGCAGGTCAACGAGCTCCCCATCCCGCCGAGCCAGATCAACTCCGGCGTCGATGCCGACCTTGAGCGCATCATCCTCAAGTGCATGGAAAAGGACCCGGCAAACCGCTTCCAGACGGCCGACGAGCTGCGCCAGGTGCTCAACAGCTACCTGTCCGGCCGTGCCGTCAACGTCTCGGAGCCCACGCGCATCATCGGTGCCGCCGGCGACCTGGGTGCCACCAAGACCCGCGAGCTTTCCGACTCAACGCGCGCTATGGTTCGTCCCGTCTCGGGCGTGAGCGGTCAGAATACCGCCCGTAGCGCTGTCTCGGGCTCCACGGGCTCCTACGAGGTCGAGAAGCCTAAGTCCAACAAGAACAAGATCATCGCCGCCGTGATTGCAGCCGTCGCCATGATTGGCGTGGTGGTGGCCTTTGCCACGGGCATGTTCAGTGGCGAACAGGTCACGGTGCCCGACGTGCTGGGCAAGGACCAGGAAACCGCTATTGAGCTGATCAAGGAAGCCGGCCTTGAGGTTGGCACCGTCGACCAGAGCTACAACGACGATGTCGACGAGGGAAAGGTCGCTGAGCAGACCCCCAACGGCAACACCAAGAAGGCCAAGGGCACGAGGGTGAACCTGGTAATCTCCAAGGGCCCTAAGCCCTCCGAGAAGGTTGAGGTTCCGCAGCTCCTCGGCCTGACCAAGGACCAGGCCGAGGCCGCACTGGCAAGCGTGGGCCTGAAGGGCAGCGCTTCGGAGGAAGCCAATGAGGCCGAAGAGGGCCAGGTCTTTGAGCAGAGCACTGCTGCCGGCAAGGAGGTCGAGAAGGGCACGACCATCTCGTACAAGGTCTCTGGCGGCCCGGACACCACCTCGGTGCCCGATCTGACCGACATGACCGAGGCCCAGGCGCGCAACGCTCTCGACATGGCTGGCTTTGGCGTCGACGTGAGCTACCAGGAAAACGACTCGGTTACCGAAGGCACCGTAATTAGCTGGAACCCCAGCGGCAAGCAGAAGCCCGGTGCCACGATCACCGTCGTCATCGCCAAGAAGTCCGGCAAGGCCAGCGTCCCGGGCAACCTGTACGGCAAGAGCATCTCCGCCGCCGTCACCGCGCTCAACAACGCCGGTTTCTACAACATCGCATTCTGCGATCAGAACGGCAACCCCGTGAGCGGCAACGAAAACGCCACCGTTACGGGTGTCTCCCCCACCGGCAAGCAGTCCACCGACAGCACGATTACGCTGACGGTTTCCATCTCCGGTTCCGGCGACGACTCCGAGTCTAGCAACTAACGTCGATTGCTTGTTGCTCCGAGCGGCTTAGACCGCAAACACATTCGCTCAGAAGCGCCCGCTTGCTCCCCCAGCAAGCGGGCGCTTTTCTTTTGACGTGAGATGCCGCCCATGGATGAACGTGACTTTAAACCAGAAGAGCCCAGCACCATAGCGGTACCGGGCTCGATCAATCTCTGGTGCCCCCCGGGCGGATTCGAACCGTCGGCACCCGCTTTAGGAGATATGATTTAATGCTACCCCCTACTATTCATCAAGCATCATTGAACACCATATAACTGCAGATAAAAGGCCCACTTTGCTTGCGTCCTACTGCTGGGCCTTTCATGAAAATAGGGACACCGAGCGCAACGCGTTGCGCTGAGTCCTGAGGCTGTTGCAATGAAAATGAGAATCAAGGCTTCGATAGCAGGATGACAACGCAGGCACAATTTGATTTTTGAAATATGGACGAATTCCTCGTCAGGAGGGTAAAATGGTGCCGACGGCAGTCCAAGTTGTAGAGAGCTGGGCAGAGCCGTTGCTTAATGAAGTTGGGTCATCGTCT
>USTC01000208.1 GCA_900557505.1 uncultured Collinsella sp. | reverse complement strand
ACTTTACGATCGTAAAGAAGGCGCGCGGTTAACGTGCGTATAAGTAAGACGGACTTTGAGAGGCAACTATTCAAAGTCCGTCTTACTGTTGATGAGGTGCTTTGGGGGAAAGCATATGGGTCTTGAGGGAATCAAGCTGATTGCATGCGATTTGGACGGCACGTTGCTGCATCCGGGGGAGCGCGAGCCGCGTTCCGAGGCCTTTGAACTTATCGATGAGCTGCATCGTCGCGGTATCGTGTTTATGCCGGCGAGCGGCCGTCAATATGCGAGCTTGCGCTACCTGTTTGCCCCGGTGGCCGATGAGCTCGCCTATGTATGCGAAAACGGAGCCCTGGTGATGAGCGGGGGGCGTGCCGTTGTCAAGCGTTCCATGGAGCGTGGCCTTGCTATGGATATCGCGAATGCCGTGGTTGCGTATCCCCATGCCGACGTGACCCTTTCGTGTGAGGGGCACCTCTACACCATGAGCGGCAACGATGCGTTCGTCGACCATTTGCGCTATGAGGTCCACTGCGATGTGGCGGTCGTCGACCGTCCCGAGGACATCGACGAGGACGTCATTAAGATTGCCTTCCAGACGCCCGAGCCGGAGCAGCCGGCGGCGCTGGAGTATTTCGAGCGCCTCTTTAGCGACCGTGTCGACGTGATGACGTCGGGAACCGAATGGACGGACTTTATCGGTTTCGGTTCGGGCAAGGGCTCCGCGCTTGCCGATTACGGTCGTGCCCTGGGTATTTCGCCCGATGAGATGATGGCGTTTGGCGACAATGAGAACGATCGCGACATGCTTAACGTCGTGGGCCATCCCTATCTGATGGAGAGCTGCAATCCCAGCATGCGCGGTATCAATGACCGTGTCCGCTACGTGCGCACGGTCGAAGAAGAGCTGCGTCGTCTACTTGCTGAGTAGACATTTGGGACATGCCTAGAAATCTACTTTTTGCTGCAAAGTGCGGAAAGGTGGATTTTAAGGCATGTCCCAAACATCTAGCGGCAGTCGGGGCAGAGACCCTCGAAGATGGTGTAGTGCGACGTGACGTGCCAGCCGATTTGCTCGGACGCTTTGGCGTCGAGCTGGGCATCGAAGGGGAGCGGTACGTCGATGACGCGGCTGCACGAGGTGCAGATGATATGCGCATGCGGCTCGATCGTGCGATCAAAGCGGCTGCCGCCCGGCGTCTTGATGGAGAGGATCTCGCCGGCGTCGGCCAAGAGATTGAGATTGCGGTAGACCGTACCGCGGCTGATCTTGTCATCCTGCTCGCGCACGACGTTGTAGATTTCGTCGGCGGTGGGATGGTTATAGCTTTGGCGCACGGCGTCAAGAACCAGCTTTCGCTGCCTGGTATTCCTTCTTTGCACCGCCATGCGCCTCGCCTCTTTTCTGTAAACGGTATGAAGCAAATGATACCTTATTTAGAACACAATACTAATAGTAAGGACTAAAACCATCCTCGTTGGCAAGCGGGGTGCGAGTTTGGGCGTCTACGAGGCGAAAACGCGTCCCCATGCGCTCGTAGGAGGCATGAAGCGCCTCGAGATGAGATAGGATGTTTGCCGGAGCTCCCTGTAGCTCCATCTCAACCGAGCCGTCTTCCATATTGCGCACCCAGCCGGTGAGGGAGCGCGCCTGTGCGAGGTTGGTGTTGGTGAAGCGGAAACCGACGTCCTGGACCTGTCCCTCCCACCGCAGGAAATAGCGCTGCGGGGCGTCTTGAGTGGCCTCGTCGCTTGCGAGCACGGTGAGCCTACGGCGCAGCTCAAGCTCGACGCCAGAGGGCTTTTGGGGTTCGCGGCTGCCGCCGGTGACGCCCGAGAAAAGCTTGTCGAAAAAACCCATCGCTATGCCTGCTTGTTAGAGTCAGCGGGGAAGGCGATACCCGCCTGCTGACGCACGGCATCCATGATGCGCAGTGAGACGAGCGTGACATCGCGGTAGTGGCCAAGCTCGTGGCGTCCCGCCGGGGTCTCCCAAATCTCTTCCTTGACGTTATCGATGCCGCCGATGGCGGTGATAAAGTCTGCGAGTTCGTATTCCATGGTGTTGCTCGATTTGGGCAGGTCGAGCACGCGGCCGTTGTCGCTCTGTTCGCGCGGCGCCTCGGTCGCCGAGCCGCGTACGACGTCGCCGCGATAGTCGATGCGGACGTTGCGGGGCGTGGACAGATGGTCAATCTGGATAGTGCCACGCTCGCCTTCGATCTGCGAGGGCAGTAGGTCATTCGTAATTTTGGAGTGCGCGAGCTCGACGGAGATACGGCCACCGCCGTAGCTGGCGAGGATGGAACCGCAGCCATCGATGGGGCCATGGGTGAGCTCTTGCGTGGTGGGGTCGAGCAGAGTAGCCATGCTCGTAAGGCCGGAGGGCATGCCGAAGATCTCGACCATGGGCTCAACGGTGTAGACACCAATGTCCATGAGGGAACCCGAGGCCATATTGCAGTCGAAGATATTGGTGGCGCGTCCCGCGAGAATCTCGTTGTAGCGCGAGGAATACTTGCCAAAGCGCAATGAGGCGCGGCGGATGGGGGCAATCTCACCCAGGGCGTCCTCGATGGCGTGGAAAGCGGGGTCATGGAGCGGGCGCATGGCCTCGAGGGCTACGACGCCCGCCGCCTCGGCTGCGCGAAAGACCTCGAACGCCTGTGCCTCGGTGGCACAAAAAGGCTTTTCGACGATAACGTGCTTGCCGCCGGCGATACAGGCGAGCGCCTGCTCGTAGTGGAGCGCATTGGGGCTGCCGATGTAGACGGCGTCGACGTCGGCAGCGGACGCATGATTGAGGAAGTTGGTGCCGATGTACCCGACACACTGAAGAAGGTAAAGTTTCGCTCGCCACCGCGCTCGGCGGTAAAGGCGGCGCCGCGATCTGCATCGCGCGAGAGCGTGCCCACAAACGCAGCTTGGTCGTTGGCGTTGACGACCTGGATAAAGTCGTCGGTAATCATGGATGTGCCGATGGTCGCTATACGCAACATGTATCCCCCTCGTGCTGTTCGGTTTACAGGATGAGTGTAGCGCGAGGGGGCAGGAAATAGCGTGCGAAAACGCCGTTACAGGTCGCTCTCGTTAAAGCCGGTGTCGATATCGAGGTTGCTGCCGTCGGCCGCCGTGGTGGC
>USTC01000207.1 GCA_900557505.1 uncultured Collinsella sp. | reverse complement strand
TAGCCCAGCTCCATCGATCCGCCCGTTGCCAGCATGGGGTCGGCTATGATGAGCGCGCGTACCTTAAGTACGCTTCGCTCCTCTTTCGTGGCAATCTGCGGCACTTTGACCCCTTAGACGACCTGCGGGGTTAACTTGGTTGAGTTTATCCTGCTTGAATAGCCCGGGTATGACGTTGCTGTCATGTCCGGGCTTTTGTGTTTAGCGCCTTTTTGTTTGGAGACAATGAAATTAGCAAGAACGTAAAGCTAGGAGGCGCTATGTGCACGAGTATTCGATTTACCGATGATTCCGGCCACATGTATCTGGGACGCAACCTCGACTGGAGCTTTGACTACGGCCAACAGGTTCGCGTGATGCCGCGCGGGTTTCACATTCCGTATTCGTTTATCGACGACGCGACAGCGGCACACGCGGTGATCGGTATGTGCATCGATTACAAGAACTACCCTATGTTTTTCGATTGCGGCAACGATGCGGGCCTCGCCGTGGCGGGTCTCAATTTCCCGGGTTATGCCGAGTATGCCGAGGGACCGGTTGATGGAAAGACCAATATCGCGGCCTATGAGTTTCCCCTGTGGGTGGCAGCGACGTTCTCGACGGTCGACGAGGTCGAGGCTGCGCTGCGCGATACGGTGATTGTCGCCAAATCTGCCGGAGAGGGGCTGGGCGTGTCGCTGCTCCATTGGATTATCGGCGACAGCCAGCGTAGCATCGTGGTCGAGATGATGGCTGACGGCCTGCATGTATACGACGATCCGGTCGACACCCTTGCCAATCAGCCCACCTTTCCGTGGCACATGGAAAACCTGCGCACCTATATCACGGCCACAAGTGATTTGCCGCAGACGGCGACATGGCGTGGCGCCGAGCTCAAGCCCTATGGCGCGGGTGCCGGCATGCGCGGTATTCCGGGTGACTGCTATTCGCCGAGCCGTTTTGTAAAGGCGGCGTACCTCAATGCCAATTACCCGCAAAAGGAGAGCGAGACCGAAAACGTCGTCCGCATGTTCCGTTCACTCGAGGGCGTGGTGATGATTGAGGGGGCGTCCAGGATGGGCGATGGCAAGTTCGAGAAGACTATCTATACCGGATGCTTTAGCGCGCGCACGGGCAATTATTACTACGCGATGTATGGGGATCCGTCGATTCGCTACGTGAGCCTGATGGATGCCGAGGGCGCGAGCCCCGATAGGCTCGTGGTTCCCGAGCCGCGTCGTTCGTAGCTCACCGGTCCGTTGCGACATAAAACGGCTCCGCACCTTTTATGAGATGCGGAGCCGTTGTCGTCAATGGCTGGTGACGTGTTAGAAGTTGGCGTCGTTGAGTTGTTCGTTCTCGAGGCCGTCGAGCTGTTGCTGTTCGGGCGTATCGGCGACGCTCTCGAGCAACTCGGTGGGGTCGACGTTCATGTTCCTACCGGCTTCGTTGCCGTTGACCAGGTCGTCCGAGAAGATATCGACTTCCATTTCCTCGGCCTCTTCGATCTGAACCTCGAGCGGCACCTGGGTGCGTACGAGCTTAACGGCCGGGCGCATGCGGGCAAAGAGCGGCACGTACTCGATGATGATGGCCGAGTTCTCAAGACCGTACCAGCGCGCCGGGCTTCCGCAGGCGCGGCGGACGGCATACTTGATGGCCATCACGCGGTGGTCGTTGCGGTTGATGTCCGTTTCAGGGGCAAGCATCTTGCGCAGCATGCAAAAGCGGAAGTCACCCACGTTGCCGCGGGTCTCGTAGATGGAGTAGGTGTGATGTTGCGGCGGCAGCTCGCCCGATGCCATCAGGTCTCCAACAATCTGGCGCAGGTAGGCGTTGATGCGCTGGTTGACCTTAAAGCCCAGGTCCAGGCGCACGCGGAAGAGGAAGTCCGTGCCAAAGGTCTCGACGGAATACTCGTGCGTATAGGGTTCGTCGGTAACGTGCACGTTAATGAACCAATATGCCTTGGCGCGCTTGGGGTGCTTGTCCAGGATGGAATAGAGCACGTCGCGGTCGAGCGTGAGCGGATCGGGGCTGTTGGTGAGGAACACCAGGTTGTCGGCGAGCACGGGGTAGGTCTCGTCGTTGCGCAGGCGGTTGAGCTGATCGATGTACTTGGAGACGGGCAGCAGGATCGTCTGCGTGCGCTCGATGGCGGTGCCGCGGCGCCACACGTACATAAGGCCAAACAGCAGTGCGGCCAAGAAGATCATCACATAGCCGCCGTCAAAGAACATGGTGAGGCACGAGGCGAAGAAGCACAGCTCGATGGCACCAAAGAGCAGGGCGAAGACGCAGGCACCCAGCCTGTGCTTGAGGATGCCGGCGATGTAGCTCGTCAAAAGCGTCGTGGTCATGAGCATGGTCACGGTAATTGCGAGGCCGTAGGCGCTCTCCATGCGCTCGGAGTTTTGGAACAGCAGCACGATGAAGATGCAGCCGACCCACATGATGTTGTTGACGAGCGGAATATAGAGCTGCCCCTTGGTGTCGCTGGGGTAGTGGATGCGCAGATGCGGCATAAGGTTGAGACGCGTTGCCTCGGATACCAGCGAGAACGAGCCGGTGATGAGCGCCTGCGAGGCAATGATGGCCGCCACGGCCGAAAGCACGATGGCAAAGGGGCGCAGGGGCTCGGGAAGCATCATATAGAACGGGTTGACGATATCCATCGCGAGCATCTGGGGATTGGAATTGTTGGCGAGCAGCCAAGCGCCCTGACCCAGATAGTTAAGGATGAGGGCCGCCTTTACGAACGGCCAGGATGCGTAAATGTTAGCCTTGCCCACGTGACCCATGTCCGAATAGAGCGCCTCGGCGCCGGTCGTCGACAGGAAGACGAAGCCGAGCACCATGATGCCCGAGTGGTTGATGGGCGAGAACAGGAACATGATGCCGCGGATGGGGTTGAGCGCGCGCAGGATGGACAGGTTGCCGAGCATGTTGAATAGACCGGCGCCTGCCAGGAACAGGAACCACAGCGTCATGAGCGGACCGAACAGCTTGCCGATTGACGAGGTGCCGGCGCGCTGCATGGCAAACAGGCCGCAGATAATGATGATGGTGATGATGATTACGTTGGTCTGGCCGTCACCCAAAAGCGCATGGCCCCACTCGATAGTGCGCAAGCCCTCGATGGCCGTGGTAAC
>USTC01000206.1 GCA_900557505.1 uncultured Collinsella sp. | reverse complement strand
GATGTCATTGTACGTATCCCCCACGGCAGCGGCATCGGCGATATCGATGCCCAGGTGCTCGCACAGGTGCGCGACGCCGGCGCCCTTGTCGACACCCAGGTTCATAAAGTCGATCCACTCGCGCCCGGCGTTGGTGACGTAGAGCTTGTCCGAGAACTCGGGGCTATAGGTCTCGCGGAAAGCGGGCTCGGCGTCGTAGCCGGGGAAGAAGACCGAAATCTTGTTGGACTCGAAATCAATGCCCTCAAAGCTGTCGACGTAGTTGATTGTGTTGTAGTAGACGCTGATCTCGTCGTGGTACTGATGGTCGCGGGCAAGCACGTAGAACTCGTCGAAGCAGCACAGGACGGGGACAGCGCGCGGATCCTCCGAGGCGCGGCTCAAGACCTGCTGATACAGCGCCACATCGATGTTGCTCTTATAGATATAGTTGCCGCGATAGATGACGCAGGCTCCGTTGTCGGGACAAAAGGCGAGGCGGTTCTTGATGCCCTCGAACATCTCCTCGAGCTTGGGGGCTGGACGTCCGCTAGCGGGGCAGAATACGATGCCGGCTTCGGCGAGCTTGTCCAGGCGCTCGTCGAGGCCTTGCGGCAGCACGCGCTCGTCGGTCAGCAGCGTTTTGTCCATGTCGACGGCGATGAGCTTAATGTTTCCGATATTGGCGTCCGATTCGTAAGTTTGCATAAAAGCGAGCCTTTCGTTTCGAAATTGTTTCAGATGTTATAACCATCAACTCGTAGTCAGGCGTATTTTCGCAGGAACGCAGCGTATTTGCACTGCATTTCACAAACTAATGAAAAAACTTTTCAGAAATTTGAATTTGCCGCTTGTGCAGCGGGCACTTTATCGTAATATAGCGAACATCGAAAACGGAGACGGCAAAATAGCCGCTTACCGAGAAAAAGGTACCGTTTACGATATTTGAATTGCGCCCGGCGATACGTGAAAGGAGAGGCAGATGCAGTTCGTAAAGATCATCACTACTGCAGACAATGCCATCCGACGCCAGCGCGCAATTTCCCGACGACGATAACAATCGTCTCTGTCCGCATGGGGCGAATTGCCTCAACAGAGTCATTTTGAGGTCGTTGGGTTTTAGCACGACATTGCTGCATGTTTCTAGGGCATGTATGTGCTGATTTTTGCTATTTAACCTGATATTGCACGGTATATGACCTTGAAATGACTTGCAACTGACCGATGTTCTAACTAGCTACCAAGGGCGAAAGGAAACAGCCATGAGCAAGGAAAAAGTCGTTCTCGCATATTCCGGTGGTCTTGATACATCCGTATGTGTCAAGTGGCTCCAGGACGAGAAGAATCTCGATGTCGTTTGTGTCTGCGGCAACGTGGGCCAGGAGGAGACCGGCCTGGACGCCAAGAAGCAGAAGGCCCTCGACCTGGGCGTTCTCGATTGCCAGGTGCTCGACCTGCGCGACGAGTTCTCCGATGAGTTCTTGACTAAGGCCATCGCCGCAAACTCCATGTACGAGAACAAGTACCCACTGCTCTCCGCCCTGTCTCGTCCGCTGCTTGCCAAGAAGCTCGTCGAGGTCGCTCACGAGTTTGGCGCGACCTACGTCGCCCACGGCTGCACCGGCAAGGGTAACGACCAGGTTCGTTTTGAGGCTGCCGTCAAGGCCCTCGACCCCGAGCTCAAGGTTATCGCCCCGGTTCGCGAGTGGGATCTGAAGTGCCGTCCCGACGAGGTCGCCTATGCCCACGCCCACAACGTGCCGGTTCCCGAGGGCGCCAACGACAACCCCTATTCCATCGATGACAACCTGTGGGGTCGTGCCATTGAGTGCGGCCACCTGGAGGACCCCTGGAATGAGCCGCTCGACGACGCTTGGGTTATGACCAAGAATCCCGAGGACACGCCCGACACCCCGACGTATACCGAGATTGAGTTTGAGGCCGGCAAGCCCGTCGCCGTCGACGGCAAGAAGATGAAGCTCTCCGAGATCGTCATCGCCCTCAACAAGATTTCGGGCGACAACGGCTTTGGCCGTCTCGACCTGGTTGAGGACCGTCTGGTGGGCCTCAAGAGCCGCGAGTGCTATGAGGTTCCCGGCGCCCTGACGCTCATCACCGCCCACAAGGCGCTCGAGGACATTTGCGTCGAGGGCGACTTGCTCAAGACCAAGATCAAGCTCGAGCAGGATTGGGCCACCGCCGTGTATAACGGCCAGTGGTACAGCCCGCTCAAGAACGCGCTCGACGCCTTTATGGCCGACACCCAGAAGTTCGTGACCGGCACCGTCCGCCTGAAGTTCTTTAAGGGCAACTGCCATGTCGTCGGCCGCAAGAGCCCCTTCAGCCTCTACGACTACGGTCTGGCTACCTACGACCGCGACACCACGTTTGACGAGAAGGCCAGCGCCGGCTTTATCGAGATCGATACGCTGTCGCTCAAGACGTGGGCAAAGGTCCAGGGTCCCAGCTCTGCCGCCGCCCAGGCCTAAGGCTTTTCCTTCCCTTGGTATCCGCGCGGCCCATCCGCGTGATACAAAACGGGCGCACGGGGTCCCTACCTTTCGTTATGCTTGCTGACACTTCTTAACATCGGTGGCCCCTACGTTCCGCCCGCATATATGACGCCGCGCTTGCGGCTGAGTCCGAGCCCCGCCGGGGTTGTCCGGCGGGGCTCCTTCTATCAATTTGGCGGCTCTGCGCCTATATATATGAGGAGTATCCATTATGTTCAATGCTATTGCGCATGCTTTACTTGCCCTCGCGCCCGAGCTCGATACTGTAAACGTCGAGGACGTCCCTATGAGCCTGAAGGCCTGGATCGATGGTTCGCAGGGCAACATCCGGAGGGAGACGTTGGGCGCCAAGTGCATGGTGCGTCACTTCTTTGCGAATTAGCTACATGGCCCCGCGCACGGTGGGGAATATGCAAAACTAGCGGTTGAAAAATCGCTTTAGCGATATGGCGTATTGCTTTGGGCGCTTGTTTTGGTATTTGGAGAAAGGAGACGGTTCCATGGCTCTTTGGGGCGGTCGTTTTGAGGCGGGCGTGGCCGAGGTCACGCAGGAGTTTGGTGCGTCGTTGCCGGTCGACAAACATCTCTATAAGCAGGACATCGCCGGATCTAAGGCACATGCCAGGATGCTGGCGGCCCAGGGCATTATCAGCGCCGAGGACGAGCAA
>USTC01000205.1 GCA_900557505.1 uncultured Collinsella sp. | reverse complement strand
AGAACGCCTACCTGGGCCGCATGGCGACCACGATGTTTGGTCTGTGTCTGGTCTCGCTCGTCGCCACCATCCTGACCGGCGCCGTGGCCTCGCGCACCGCCTGTTCCATCGCACGCGACCTGCGCCGCGAGACCTTCAACAAGGTTATGCACTTCTCGCCGGCCGAAGTGGGCAAGTTTAGCCAGGCCTCGCTCATTACCCGCTGCACCAACGACATTCAGCAGATCCAGATGGCCGCAACCCTGTTTATCCGCATGTGCCTGATGGCCCCCGTCATGGGCATCGTCGCCGTCATGCGCGTCCTGGCCAACCACACCGGCCTGGAGTGGACCATCGCCGTGGCCATCATCGCGGTCTCGGCCGTCGTCGGCGTGCTCATGGGCCTCACCATGCCCAAGTTCAAAAAGATGCAAAGCTTTGTGGACCGCGTGAACCTCACCGCCCGCGAGTTGCTCGATGGCCTCATGCCCATCCGTTCGTTCAACCGCGAAGAGCATGAGCTCGAGCGTTTTGACAAGGCTTCGCTCGACCTGATGACCACGCAGCTCTACACCAACCGCGCCATGAGCTTTATGATGCCGCTCATGATGCTCGTCATGAACTGCATCACCGTGCTTATCGTCTGGTTTGGCGCGCAGGGCGTGTCCGACGGCGTGATGCAGGTCGGCAACATGATGGCGTTTATCTCCTACACCATGCAGATCGTCATGGCGTTTATGATCCTCACCATGGTTTCGGTCATCCTGCCCCGTGCCGAAGTCGCAGCCGAGCGCGTGGAAGAGGTCATCACTTGCCCCACCAGCATCAACGACCCCGCCTCGCCCAAACTGCCCGCGGCCAGCGCGCCGCGCGGTGAGCTCACCTTCCGCGATGTGAGCTTCCAGTATCCCGACGCCCGCGCCGATGTCATCAGCGGCGTGAACTTCACCACGCATGCCGGTCAGATGCTCGGCATCATTGGCTCTACGGGTTCGGGCAAGTCCACGCTCGTGCAGTTGATTCCGCGCCTGTACGACGTCACGGGCGGCAGCATTTCGCTCGACGGCATCGACGTGCGCGATATGACCCTTTCCGACCTGCGCCGCCGCATTGGTTATATTCCGCAGCAGGGTCGTCTATTCTCGGGTACCGTCGAGAGCAACCTCAAGTTTGCCGGCGACATGGTGAGTGACGAGGATATGCGCCAGGCAGCACGCGTCGCCCAGGCCGAGGACTTTATCGCCGAGCGCGAGGGCGGCTACGACTCCCCCATCAGCCAGGGCGGCTCCAATGTCTCGGGCGGTCAGCGCCAGCGTCTGGCCATCGCCCGCGCCCTGGCCAAAAAGCCCGAGGTCGTGGTGTTCGACGACTCGTTTAGCGCGCTTGACTACAAGACCGACGCGCGTCTGCGCGAGGAGCTCGCCAAAAACGTCACCGACGCCGCACTCGTGGTCGTGGCGCAGCGTATCGCGACCATCATGCACGCCGACCAAATCATCGTGCTCGACGACGGCCACGTGGTGGGCACCGGTACGCACGAGGAGCTGCTGCGCAGCTGCCCGGCGTACCTGGAGATCGCACAGTCGCAGCTTTCCGCCGAGGAGCTGGGGCTTACCCAAGAAGAAATTGCAGCCGTCATGGAAGGAGGCGAGCGCTAATGGCAGACGAGACCAAGACTCAGATTCCCAAGCCCACCCGCAAGCGTGGTCCCATGGGCCGCATGGGCGGCATGCGTCGCGGCGAAAAGGCCAAGGACTTTAAGGGTACCATGAGGCAGCTGCTCGGCTATATCGGCCAGCACAAGATTGCCGTGTTTGCCGCCGTCGCCTTTGCCGTGTGCTCGGTCATCTTTAACATTGTGGGACCCAAGGTGCTCGGCCAGGTTACGACCAAGCTGTTTGAGGGCCTGGTTGCCAAAGTCAACGGTACCGGCGATGTCGACTTTAACTGGATCGCCAAGACGCTCGGCTTTTTGCTCTGCCTGTACCTGGCGAGCTCTATCTGCAGCCTCATCCAGGGCTGGCTCATGACCGGCGTCACGCAAAAGATCTGCTACCGCATGCGCAAGGAAATCGCCGCCAAGATCGCCGTCGTGCCGATGAGCTACTTTAACGGCCACAGCAAGGGCGATGTGCTTAGCCGCATCACCAACGACGTCGATACGCTGGGCCAGTCGCTCAACCAGAGCGTGACGCAGCTTATTACGTCCGTCACGCAGATTATCGGCGTACTCGTCATGATGCTGTCGATTAGTCTGCCGCTTACCGGCGTCACTGTGCTCACGCTGCCGGCCGCCGCGATTATCTTGATGGTGATGATTCACTTCTCGCAGCCGTACTTCCGCGAGCAGCAGCAGGTCCTGGGCACCGTCAACGGCATTATCGAGGAGGATTTTGCCGGCCAGAACGTCATTCAGGTGTTCGACCGCGCCGAGGCCTCGATCGAGGAGTTCGACCGTCAAAACGACCGGCTCTTTATTAGTGGCTGGCGCTCGCAGTTCCTGTCGGGCCTGATGATGCCGCTTATGAGCCTGGTGGGCAATATGGGCTACGTGGGCGTCGTCGTGGTGGGTGCGCAGCTCGCGCTGACCGGCAATGCCACGCCCGGCGACATCCAGAGCTTTATCCAGTACGTGCGCAACTTTACGCAGCCCGTGCAGCAGTTGGGCAACGTGAGCAACACGATGCAGTCGATGGCAGCAGCCACCGAGCGCGTCTTTGAGTTCCTGGCCGCGCCCGAGGAGGAGCAGAAAGCCGACGCGCAGATCCCCGAGAAGCGCCCCGGTCACGTGGAGTTCGACCACGTCAAGTTTGGCTACACGCCCGACAAGACCATCATCCACGACTTTAGCTGCGAGGCGCAGCCTGGCCAGACCATCGCCATCGTCGGTCCCACCGGCGCCGGCAAAACCACGCTCATCAAACTGCTGCAGCGCTTCTACGACGTGGACGGCGGTTCGCTGCGCGTCGAGGGCGTCGACGTGCGCGACTGGGACCGCGCGGCGCTGCGCGGCGAGTTTGCCATGGTGCTGCAGGATACCTGGATCAAACAGGGAACCGTGCGCGACAACATCAGCTTCGGAAAGCCGGATGCGACGGAAGAGGAGATCAAGCGCGCATACCGCAAGATGAGCCGTAAATACCATCCCGATCTCGCGGGTCCGCAGTTCGAGGAGAAATTCAAGGA
>USTC01000204.1 GCA_900557505.1 uncultured Collinsella sp. | reverse complement strand
GGCATGCGCACCAGGGTTGCCGCCGGTGCCGACAAGGTGTCGCTCAACTCGGCGGCCGTGCGCGACCCGTCGTTGATTAGCCAGGCTGCCGCGGCGTTTGGCAGTCAGGCCGTGGTCGTGGCGATCGATGCCAAGCGCGTCGGTTTGCCCGGCGCATCCGGTGCCGACAAGTGGGAAGTCTTTACCGCAGGAGGCCGCAACGCCACGGGTATCGACGCGGTGGCGTGGGCCGAGGAGGCGGCCCGTCGCGGCGCCGGCGAGATCTTGCTCACCAGTATGGACCGCGACGGCACCAAGGCCGGCTTTGACCTGGCGCTCACCCGCGCCGTGGCGCGCGCGGTGCCGATTCCCGTCATCGCGAGCGGCGGCGTGGGCACGCTCGAGCATTTTGCCGAGGGCGTGATCGAGGGCGAAGCCGACGCCGTACTGGCGGCAAGCGTCTTTCACTTCGGGACGTTCAGCATTCGCCAGGTGAAGGAGTATATGGCGTCGCAGGGCATCCCTGTGAGGCTGGACTTTTAGCGCTGCGGCTTGCCCAGGCACCCGACCTTCCGGCTCCAACCCTCCTCGCGTACTTAAGTACGCGTCGTCGGGCTTGTCGCTCGGAATCTCGGGCACCTGGACAACCCTCGCCGACCTGTGGGATTTCGTTTGTTGCTTGGGAGAAATGATGACTGAGGTAATAGAAGCGTCTGATCTTACGTATGACGCCCGTGGGCTGATTCCTTGTGTGGTTCAGCAGTATGACACCGGCGAGGTGCTTATGGTTGCTTGGATGAACGAGGAGTCGGTGGGGCTGACGCTCAAGACCGGGACCACGTGGTTTTGGAGCCGTAGCCGTCAGGAGCTCTGGAACAAGGGCGCGACGAGCGGCAATATGCAGGAGGTCAAGGAGCTCTGGGCCGACTGCGATAGCGATACGCTGCTGGTCAAGGTCGACTCGCCGGGTCCGGCCTGCCACACCGGCAACCGTACCTGCTTCTTTAAGAAACTCGCGTAGGGCGGGCGCTCGATTAGACGCTCGGCCACCAGAAAGGATTGAACTATGGGTGTGCGCACCGCAAACGTTCAGGATGGAAATATCGGAGAGACGCTGACAAGTCTGGCCGAGGTGATTCACGGTCGTCGTGATGCATCGCCGCAGGAGAGCTATACCGCGCGTCTGCTGACCGACGTCGAGGACGAGCTGCTCAAGAAGCTTGCCGAGGAGGCGAGCGAGGTGATCATGGCCTGCAAGGATAACGATCACGATCACATCCGCTACGAGGCTGGCGACCTGATCTACCACCTGCTCGTGACGCTCGAGCGCTACGGCATCACCCTCGACGAGTTGGCCGGCGAACTCAACGCCCGCCGCCACTAGTCATTGGGGACGTTCTTAAACGACTAGTCGTTTGGGACAGTCTTTGTTGGTGTAACGGGGTCATGGAAGTTGCGGTGAAATAGGGACTGTTTAAGCGCTTCATCAGGCAAAACAATCCCTATTCCACCGCAACTTATGAAGGGATGGCTAGTCGAGGGGTGTGGGTTCCCATTCGCCGGTGGGGTGGGGGATGTCGAAGGTTCGATAACCGCAGTCGTAGGCGTGGGCCTGGGCCTCGCGGATGCTCCGGCAGATATCGCAGGCGCGGTGCGCGTCCGAGCCAAAGGTGATGGGTACCTCGGCGTGGGCAAAGCAACGCAACAGCCCCGTCGAGGGGTAATAGTCGTCGAGGCCCTTGCGCGGCGCGGCGGTCGAAACTTCAACGCGGCGGCCCGTATCGTGCGCGCACTCGGCCATCTGCTGCCAAAACGGTGCGGGGTCAAAGTCGGGCGCAAAGCCTTCCTTCGAAAAGCGCATGACCAGGTCGGGGTGAGCCATTACATCAAAGTTGAGCGGGCTCTCGCAGGCGCGGCACCAGTCGTCGACGTAGCGCTTCCACACGCCGCGTACCCCCAGGTTTTCCCAAACGTGCAGGTTGGTGTCGTCGTCGATCCAACCGCAAAGGGAATCGGGTGTATCGGGACGAGCGACGTTTTCCGTTCCCGCCGTACCCGCGGCGCCGGCCATGATATCGCCTGGGTTGCCAATCCAATGCACGCTGCCCAGGCGCACGACGGCGCCCTGGGACCAGCGCTCAACCAAAGGCTCGCAGCCCTCGTACCAATCGCATTCAAAGCCATAGATAAGCTCGAGCTCCGACGCGATCTGCGCGGCAAGCTTGCGGGCATCCTCAAAAGCCAGACGATGTGCCGGCAGGTCGCCCTCGACAACCTGCACCTCGCAGTTGGCATCCATGCTGGCGGGTAAGGTGAGGTGGTCGGTCGAGACCATGACGCGGCAGCCGGCGGCCGCGGCAGCGCGGACGTTTTCCTCAAACGAGGCATGTCCGTCCGAAAACAAGGTGTGGGTGTGGCAATCGACCAGCGGGCAAGCAGACATGGCGACTCCTTTGCATTTGGCGAAACCGCTCCATTGTAATGGCGCGGCCCCCGATGCGACGAGCGCACCGGGGGCCGAAATCGACTGGAAAGGGTGCGCGGTGCGGCCTCGCTTGCGCTCTCAAAACATGTACATCAGCCTCCAAAAGCTGCAGAAAATGACATGTTTGGAGGCTGATGTACATGTTTGGATAGGAGCGAGGGCGGCGACGGACGAAAGTCACGCCTGTGCCACGTCCGATGTGCTAGCGTTTGGATGAACAAAACGAGCCCGCGCGGAAAGGATCCGGACCGTATGCAATGCGATAGCACATCCCCGCTGTCCCGTGAGACCGATGCGCCCGAGACCATCGTCAAGCTGGAATGCGACATCGACGACGCGTCGCCCGAGGTGCTCGCCTACGCTGCCGACCGCCTGCGCGAGGCGGGTGCGCGCGAGGTGCATTGGCTGCCCCTCTATTGCAAGAAAGGCCGTCCCAGTTGGCAGCTACAGGTAATCTGTGCTCACGAGGATATCGAGCGCCTGCAGACGATTATCTTTTTGGAAACCACGACCAACGGCATTCGTCGCCAGGTCATGGAACGCGTTTGCCTGCCGCGCCGCTTTGAGCAGGTGACGACGCCATGGGGCGAGGTGGCCGTCAAGGTGGCGACCCTGCCCGACGGCAGCGAGCGTGCAGCGCCCGAGTACGAGGACTGCGCCCGCCTTGCTCGCGAGCATAACGTGCCGCTCCAGCGCGTGATGCAGGCGGCGCAAGCCGCGGCTT
>USTC01000203.1 GCA_900557505.1 uncultured Collinsella sp. | reverse complement strand
GGAGCAGGCCCATTCCCGTGCTCTGGAAGAAGAATCCCAGGTACGGTTTGGGCTCGTCGTCGTGACCGTCGTACTCGAGGAAGTAGTTCTTGACGAACGACACCATGCGCGAGGCAGCCAGCAGCACGAGCGGCATGGCGCACATGGGGAACACCACCAGATGCGCGGAGCCCAGCGCCGTCCCCAGCACGGTCGCCATAATGCACGAGGCGATGCCCCACACGACGACCCAGTACTGACGATGCACAAACCAGCTGAGCACGTTCGTCGAGTCGTCCGACGCGCTATCGCCCGATCCGACACCGGCGATCTGCAGGTCCTCCTGATGCTCCTCGGCGATAACGTCCATGGCGTCGTCGAAGGTCACGATACCCAGGATATGACGGTTCTCGTCGCAGACAGGGATGGCAACCAGGTCGTACTTGGTCATCTCGTCCGTCACGTCTTCCTGGTCCTCGTCGGGCGACACGTAGACCAGATCGCGATAGGCGAGCTGGCCCAGCGTGGCGTCGCGGTCGGCCACGATCAGCGTGCGCAGCGAAAGCACGCCCGTCAGCATGCCGCTCGGATCCTCGGTATAGACGTAGTAGACGCTCTCAAAGTCCTCGTCGAGCTTGCGGATTGCCTCGATGGCATCGCCGACCGTCGCCGTGGCGGGCAGCGAGACAAACTCCGAGGTCATGATGCGGCCGGCGGTGTTGTCCTCATAGCCCAGCAGATTACGAATCGCCTTCTCCTCCTTGACGCCCATCAGGCGCAGGAGCTTCTCGGCCTTCTCATAATCGAGCTCGTCGATCAGGTCGGCAGCGTCGTCCGGGTCCATCATGGCCAGCATCGACGATGCGTCGGTATCGGACAGGCCCTCGAGCATCTCGGTCATAAGCTCGTCGTCATCGAACTCCGAGATGGCCTCGGCGGCTTGAGCGGTATCGAGCTGAGCGAACACCTGCGCGCGCAGGCGCGGGTCGAGCTGCTCGATAATGTCGGCAATGTCGGCAGGATGCAGCTCGCCAAGCGTCTTGTGCGACACCGAGAGCTGGATGTTCTTAGTCGAGCGATCGAGCAGGTCCATGTAAGACCAGGCGATAATGTCCTCGCTGAGCGGTTTGCCCAGATGCTTCATAAAGCCCTCGACGACATGCTCGAGTGTGGGGCTGATCGCGCGCAGCAGACCGCGGGCGCCGACCTCGGCACCCAGCAGGCGCAGCTGATTTTCGCCCGACATGGAAAACTTGATGTCGTTTACGCGCACGACCTTCATGCCCTGCGTGTCGACAATCTGCTTGTTAAGCACGTCGCGGGCAAGCAAGAGTTCGGTCGGCTGCAAGTACGAAAAACGGATTTCGGTGGCCGACGTCTTAAGGTGTACGCCCGTCTCGTCGATACGGTCGACCCATTTGCGCCAGCTGATCATAAACGGCGTCTTGCCGGGACCACGGAACGCGAGCGACGTCACGTGCGGAAAAACTTCGCCGGTTGCAATGCCAAAATCGTTAACCACGCCGAGCTTTTCGCCGTCGACGTCCAAGACCGGCAATTTGAGCATCTCACTCAGATAATTCAATGGTGCTCCCCATCATTATTCCTGCGGACCGCGCGACCATGCCGGCACGCAATCCGTGGACTTTTAGATATGTATACGCATGCGCGGGCGGCACGCCGCTCGGCGCTCACACCCCGTGCACGCGCAGAAAGCACCTGCATGGGGTCATCGACTGTATGGTCGAGGTTTGGATTTCACCTGTAACCTTTCTCTTGACCCTCATTAACCGCAGTAACTATAGCATCAGCATCGCGCTGCGGCACCGAATTTATGCGCTGCACATTGCAGGCATACCAAACGCTGACGTATCCGTGACATAGAGCCGGATGAGCACAGTGGGACAAAGCGATTAAGACCGCCCTAAACGACCAGTCGTTTAAGCACGTCCCCAATGACTACTCTGTGGTGTCGTCGTCCTCGGGGAGTTGGGGGAACACGGCGTTTTTGGGCATGGAAACCTTGGTGAGCGAGGTGAGCTTTTTGCTCAATGCCGTGTCTGTCTTGACCAGCTCGCTGAGCGTCACGATCTTGTAGCCGTCGGCGACAAGACCATCGATAATCTGCGGCAGCGCCTCGAGCGTCTGCTCGGCGCACTCATCGCTATCGGTAAGCAGCACGATATTGCCCGGCGTCATCGAGTCGAGCACGGTCGATACTTGCTCGTCAGCGCCGTTGAGCAGCCAGTCGCCCGAATCGATATTCCACGAAACCACGGCGGATACCAGGTCCATCGAGTCGATCCAGTTTTGCTCGTCAAACGCGGCGTAGGGGGCACGCAGCAACATCGTCTCGACGCCGGCCGCCGACTTAATCGCCTCGGTGCCCTTCGCGATCTGCTTGCGCACCGTCTCGCGATCCTCGCCCTTGAGCGAATCATCGCTGTAGCTGTTGGAGCCGACCTCGCACCCGGCATCGACAATCGCTTTGGCAGTAGCGGGCGAGGCCTCAGCCGCATCGCCCGAAAGGAAGAATGTCGCCGTGACGCCCTTTTCCTTGAGCACCTGCAAGATCTGCTTGGTCGCTCCGCTCGGACCCTCGTCAAATGTCAGGGCCACGTACTTTTCGTTGCCCTTGGGCGCTACGCTTGCGCACTCGACCACGCAGTCGGTGGCGGGAACGACCTCGCCGCGGTCCTGCGTCTTGCCCGACTGCTCGCCGACCCATACCTCGGAGCGGCCCTGAACGCCCCAGGTTTTGACATACTCAATGGCGCCCGTGCCCTCGACCTTAAGCTTTGGCTCGATAGTCGTGGCCTGGACCTTGTGCTTTTCGTACACGTTGCGGCCGTCCTTGACCGTCACCTTCTCGCCACCCGTAAGCTCGCGACTATCCCATTTGCCTTGCTTCACGCGCTTGCCGTCGACCTTCACCGACAGCTTTTCGCCGCCATGGCGCTTGAGCACGCTATCGTCGACGGCCAGCAGATCGCCGGCGTCGTACGTTTCGGTCAGGCTTTGATCGTCGATGAGATTCTGCAACGTAGAGCCCACGCGCACCGCGGTCTTTTGCCCGTTGAGCTCCACGTCCACGCTGCGGTTGACGTAGCCCACGACGGCAGCGATAAACAGCACGAGCGCGCAACCCACGGCGATGAGTGCATAGGGCAGGCGAGACGAACGACGGGGCGTACGGCCGTTGCCGATGCG
>USTC01000202.1 GCA_900557505.1 uncultured Collinsella sp. | reverse complement strand
ATGAGCATGGCGAGCGCCGTCACGTAGATGGTCGAGACGATCGTGGGCCAAATGCCGCCCTCGGCGTTGACGCCCTGCGGCCAGCCGAAGATAAAGTCGAGCGAGATATGCGGCAGGCCGTTGATGACCACGTAGGCGATGATGGCGATCAGCACCAGCGTGGTGATATAGGCCGCGGCGCGAAACACGCCGAGCATGATCTTGTTGGACAGATCCTTGTTGATGCGGCCCTTCTTGCCATGGGAAAGGGCACGCTTGATGCGCTCACGCGACGAGGTCGTATCGACCGTCGTGTCAACGGAATCGGACATAGCCTACCCCCTCTTCTTGGAAATCAGGCGGACAATACCCACCAGTGCAGCGGAGATGATAAACAGGACAACGCCCATGCCGAACAGAGCCGAGCGGTGCAGGCCCGAGGAATAACTCATGTCGAGCGCAATCTGACTCGTGAGCGTCGAGATGGGGCTCGAGATGCTATCCGGAATGACCGGGGCGTTGCCCACGACCATCAGTACGGCCATGGTCTCACCGATGGCACGCCCCATACCCAAGACAATCGCATCGACAATGCCCAGCTTGGCTGCAGGAAGCACGACCTTGTAGATGGTCTGCCACTTGGTGGCACCCATGGCATAGGATGCCTCGCGAATGCCCATGGGAATGGAATTGAGGGCATCTATGGTGAGCGTGGTGATGGTAGGGACGATCATGATGGCGAGCACGAACCACGCCGTCAGCGCGCCAAAGCCAAGACCGCCGGTCAGCTGCGCGATAAACGGACGGATGATGACCATGCCAAAGAAGCCGTAGATGATGGAGGGAATACCCGCCAGCAGGTCGACGGCAGGGCTGATGAGCTTGCGCACGCGCTTGCTGGCGATCTCGACCAGATACACGGCTGTGCCCACGCCCAGTGGCACGCCCATGGCGAGCGCACCGACCGTCACCAGACCAGAACCCGCCAGCAGCGACATGATGCCGTAGTGGCCCTCAGAGGGCGCCCACGTAAAGCTAAAGAAGTCCGCCAGACCGATGTCGGTAAAGACAGGCAGCGCCGAGTACGTGGTAAAGACAAAAATCAGGATGACGGTGACGACCGCCAAGAACGCGCAGGCAAAGAAGATCCACTGCAGCGCCTTCTCCTTAAGATAGGTGCTGCGCGACACCAACGCCAACTCACGCTTTTTGGGCGCCTGAGTCTCCTGCTCAATCTGGGAGGTTTCCTGTGCTTCCACGCTACTCACCCCCCTTTCCGTCGTTGGTGACGGGAATAAAGCCCGCCTCGCGAATCTGCTTGTCCATCTTTTCGGACGTCACATAATCAATGTAGTCCTGCGCCTGCTGCGAAGGCGTACCCTTCACAAAGAAGTAAAGGTCACGCGAGATGGGATAGCCGCCGCTTGCGACCGTCTTCTCGGATGCCTCGACATGGTTGACCGAAACGGCCTTAACCGAGGTCTTGGCATTGAGGCTCTCGACAAAACCCAGCGAGATGTAGCCAATAGCGCCACGCGAGCGGGACACGACATCGCGTACCTGACCCGTACCCGAAAGAACAGCCGAGCGGCGATCGAACGGCGTGCCGTCCATCACGATGGTGCGGAAGGCCTCGCGCGTACCGGAAGCCTCGTCGCGGTTAATAACCTGAATCTTCAGGTCCTCGCCACCAACCTCTTTCCAGTTGGTGATCTTGCCGGCGTAAATATCGCGGAGCTGCTCGGTCGAGAGATTGTCGACCGGGTTGTCGTCGTTCACGATGACTGCGATGCCGTCGTGTGCGATAACGATAGGCGTCAGGCCCAGGTCTTGCTCATCGGCGTTGAGGCCACGAGAGGAGCTGGCGATATCGGCGGTGCCGGCGCTAACAGCTTCGATGCCAGCAGATGAGCCAAGGCCGGAGACGAGCACGTCGATGCCGGTCTCTTCCTTAAAGCCCTCGGCCGCGATCTCGGCAATGGGAAGGCAGGTGGTCGAGCCGGCCACGGTAATAGAAGACGTAGAAGATCCCGAGGAGCAGGCGCACAGCGTGAGTGTGAGCACTGCTGCACTCAGGACCGATGCGATCTTTCTCATAGCATCACGCCGATTACAGCATGGCGCCCGCAGGTGCCACCCTCGTTGCGGTAGGAATAAAAGCGGTCGTTCTGACGAACGGTGGAAAGCTTGGTGTCGACAATGCCACTCGCTTCGACGCCGGCGTCCATCAGCGCCTCGCGGATGGCGGCGGAAAGATCGAGCATACGGGAAGCGGTAGCATCGATGCACGCGAACTCGGCGGCAAAGCGATCCATAAGTTCTTGGGACACCTCATACTCGTCGCCCAGGATATGGGGCCCAATATAGGCAGAAATGTCCTCCGGCGTGCAGTCAGCCGCCTCGCAGAGTGCTTGGCTGGCCTTGGCGGAAATGCGCGCAATCGTGCCCTTCCAGCCAGAATGCACCACGGCAAATCCGCCAGGGGCCACCAGCACCACGGGAACGCAGTCGGCAAAGCAGAGCAGCACGGGTACCTCATGGGCCGTACAGACGATGGCATCGCAGCCCTCGGCAATCTGCTCGCGAATGTTCTCGAGATCATCGGCACCGTTCGAGGTCACCGTCACGACATGGTCACCGTGTACCTGATTGGGGACAAGCAAGTTGTGCTCGCACTCGGCGGCGCCCATGGCCTCGAGTACGCGGCGACGATTTTCTTGAACGGCAAAGGGGTCATCGCCTACATGCGAGCCCAGATTGAGCGAGGAGTACGCGTCTTCGGAAACGCCACCGGTGCGCTCGGTAAAGGCAAAGCGGACATCGTGCGTCGCGCCCTCTACCAACGTAACTCCATCATGGTCGACACGCGAAACGTTGTCCGCACGTGCTGCCATACTAAAGCCTCCTAATAACACAAGTATCGCGGCGAAGCCGCAGCAGTCCGTGTCATACGGCTGCCATACTTCTTTAAAAGGATACCCGCAGCGGTAGGGACCAAACGTAAAGGGAACGTAAGGAGATTGGAGGCTTTCGTTTACAAACGAGAAACAAAAAGGGCGCATCCATACGGACACGCCCCTGTGCAAAACAATGCGAAGAACGACTTAGAAGCTGCCGCGCTTGAGGAAGTCGGGAAGCTCAAACTGATCGTTGCCAAAGTTGGGCAGCTCGGTACCACCGACGTTGCGAGTCGGGGCAGCCTGAGCGGGGCTGGCAGCCGGAGC
>USTC01000201.1 GCA_900557505.1 uncultured Collinsella sp. | reverse complement strand
CACCCCTGCCGCAAGCTCAGCGAACTCGCGCGCCTGCGGCCGGGTGTCGAACCCTATATATACTGTTTTGCCGGGATTGGTCTTTTGCCACAACTCGCCGACGGCATCGGCAATGCGGGCAACGTTGTCGGCGGTAAAGTCGTCGTCGACGCGGGCGCGCCAACCGTCAGTTCCAAAATGAATTATCGCGCACACGCGCAGACACCTCACAGTGTTTGAATCATGGTACGCATGAGGTATACCCTCAGCGCTCGCCCAGCAACCTGCCAAAACCGGCATTCACCATTTGGGCAAATGCCACCGACGATGTGCAAGCAATAAAAAAACCGCCCCGTATGGAGCGGTTTTGACCTTTATATATCGAGCGCCTCGGCCATCGCCGCCGTGGTGATCGCCGTGGTTCCACAGCAACTGCCCACCATTGCGGCACCGGCATGCCTCCATTCGATGCAAGCGCGCGCGAAGGCTTCGGGGTTCTCGCGCCACACAGGGCCATCCTGAGTTTGAACCGGATTGCCCACGTTGGGGCGTACCGTGACGGGCGTAGTCGCCGATGCAACCATCCTGGGCACCGTCACGTTCGCGGCCGCCAGTGAACAGCAGTTAACGCCAACCGAGTTTGCGCCGTGCTTTTCGGCGTACAAAACAGCAGCCTCGATGTTGAGGCCATCGCCTAGCAGGTCGCCATTATCGTCAACGACAAAACTCACCAAAACAGGCATGCCGTCGGCGGCATCCTGGGCGCCGGCAAGCATGGGCTGCAAATTACGGATAGACGTCACCGTCTCAATCAGCAGACCGTCAACACCAGCATTGAGCAGGGCGTATGCCTGCTCTCGCGAAATGCCTCGGATTTCTCGATACTCGGCAGAGTCTTCGGCAAACCACTCAATGCCGATCGGGCCCATCGAGCCCAGCAGCAGCTGAGGGTGCGCCTGACGCGCATCGTCGACGGCACCGCGATTGACCTCAGCCACGGACGGCGTAATCTGATCTTGCTTGAGGGCGTAGCTTGATGCCTGAAAGGTATTGGTAATGAGCACCTGCGCACCGGCGGCGACATACAGGCGATGGATACGAGAAACAGTCTGCGGCTCGGCAAGGTTCCAAAACGCCGGTGGGATGTCGGCGGCATCGTATTCACTCATCAGCACGCTGCCCATGGGGCCCTGCGTCAACAGGGTCTCGCTCGACATACGGCGCATAAGTTCCTCGCCGCCGGGGCGGTTGTAATAACTCGTATCCATATATGTGTTTCGCTATTCCTCGACGCTGATTCCCTGTTTTTCGAGATAGGCGAGCCAGCGGCTCATCGTGTCCTCGGAAAGCGCATGTTCCATCATGCACGCCTCGGAATCGGCCCGCTCAAAATCGACGCCGAGCTCCTGGACCAAAAACGTGCGAATAAGGCGATGACGGTACCAAATAGCCGTGCCGACCTCGCGACCACGGTCGGTCAGGATGACCTTGCCGTAATGCGATTGCTCGACAAGCTCGGACGCCTTAAGTGCCGAAACTGCCTTATTGACCGATGCCTTGGAGACACCAAGACGCTGCGCGATGTCGACCGATCGCACGCCATTGGTCTCCCCTTCTTCGCTTTCGATGCGAACCATGCACTCCAAGTAGTCTTCGTTCGCCACCGTTAGGTGCAGCTCGCGCGAGCTATTTGTCGTATCCATGACCTTCCGTCCCTTCTGCGTTCAAAGGCTGATTCTACCCCATCCAAGTGTCGCGGTATGCCGTGGCATACCGTGCTAGAGTTCTTGTTGCACACGACGACCAAGATTGGAGCTGTCTTTATGGAAAACAACGCCACGAACCCCGACGTCCTCGAGCGCTTTTTGCGCTACGTCCAAATCAACACGCAATCCGAGGATGCAAACTGCGACCAGGTGCCTTCGAGCACCGTTCAGTTTGACCTTGCCAACATCCTGGCCGAGGAGCTGCGCGAGCTTGGCGCGGCCGATGCCCATGTGACCGAGCATGCCTACGTGTGCGCGCATATTCCTGCGAGCGCGGGCGCGGAGGACAAGCCCGCCCTGGGCCTGATCGCACACCTCGACACCACCGAGGTTGCGCCGGGTGCCGGCGTGAAGCCGCACATTGTGCACTACGAAGGCGGCGACCTGGTCTGCGGCACCGTTGACGGCAAGCCCGTGGCCATGAGCACCGCCAAGCTTCCCGCCCTGAACGACCTGGTGGGTGAGGACCTGGTCTGCAGTGACGGCACCACACTGCTGGGCGCCGACGACAAGGCCGGCGTCGCCGAGATCATGGCGCTTGTCGCGCGTATCGCTCAGGACCCCTCGCTGCCCCACCCCGCACTCGGTATTTGTTTTTGCCCGGACGAGGAGATCGGTCACGGCGCCGAGCTGTTGGATATCGAGGCCTTTGACTGCAAGTACGCCTACACGGTCGACGGCGGTCCCGTTGGCGAGCTGGAGTGGGAGTGCTTTAACGCCGCCGAGGCAACCGTTCGCTTTGAGGGCCAGTCCATCCATCCCGGTGACGCCAAGGGCCGCATGGTCAACGCGGGCAATCTGTTCTGCGACTTTAACGCGCTGCTCCCTTATGCGCAGCGCCCGGAATACACCGAGGGCTACGAGGGCTTCTATCATCTTGAGGGCGTGTCTGCAACCGTCGACCACGCTACGGCGCGCTATATCGTTCGCGACCACGACGCGGCAAAGTTCCAGCAGAAGCTCGCGCTGATTGAATCTGCCGCAGCCCTGCTCAACCAGCGCCTGGGCGAGGAACTCGTGACGGTCGAGATCAAGCAGCAGTACCGCAACATGGCCGAGATCGTACGTGACTACCCTGAGCTTATCGATGTCGCCAAGGAAGCCTACCTTACCTGCGGCATTGAGCCCCAGGTGCTGCCGATTCGCGGTGGTACCGACGGTGCGCAGCTGTCGTTCCGCGGCCTGCCCTGCCCCAACCTTTCCACGGGCGGCTACTGCTACCACGGCGTCAACGAGTTTGTCCCGGTCAGCTCGCTCATCAAGATGACTGACGTTCTCCAGGAACTCGTCGCCCGCTTCGCATAAGCCTGGCTGCACAAGCCTAAAAGACGAATCGCCCCGTCCTCAACCGAGAACGGGGCGATTTTTGGTGCAAGGGGTGTAGTCGGCATCGCTGGTTGAATCAACGTCAGCGAGCGACGTCCAGAGCGAACAAGTTGGCATGAAAAAGGCAGGGCATTGACCTTCTGGTCATGCCC
>USTC01000200.1 GCA_900557505.1 uncultured Collinsella sp. | reverse complement strand
TGTAGGCGTGGTCGGGTTCAACGCCGCGCGCACGCAAGAACATGCCGGCACGCGCCGCCTGGTCGCATCCCAGCTGCGTAAGCGGCGAGTCACTCCAGCCCTGAATAATGCGCTTGAGGTTAAATATCGTCTGTCCATGACGGACCAGATACAGGTCTTTATTCATAGGGGGTCCTTTCGTTTGCTACCAACCCAAGAGCGAAAACGCCCCGTCGAAATAGCCAAAATGAAGCACGGCACAGTTGTCGGGTTGCTCTCCCCCGCCAGTCACGCATCTAAGAAACTCCTGGCAGGCTGAGCCGTGGGAGACGGCCAGCACGCAGTCGTGCCGGGGCTGGGCCATGATGCGGGACAGCGCCGCGACCATACGTGCGCGAAGCTCACTTTCCGACTCGCCACCAAAGGCAACCGGATAATCGCCCCAGGGTTGCGCCGGCATCTCGCGGTTTGATGTGCCCTCCAACGAACCCAAATGCCACTCGCGCAGTTCATCAACCAGCTCTATGGAACAGCCCTCGCCAACGATAAGATCGGCCGTACACCGCGCCCGCCCCAGCGGAGACGAATACACATGGTCAAAGGTCACGCCACGCGCCTCGAACGCCGCACGCGTCGCCAGCGCTTGCTCGCGCCCGCGCGCCGTAAGCGGCGAATCGTGCCAGCCCTGCAAAATGTTCTTCACATTGAGCTCGGTCTGCCCATGCCGCACCAAATACAGATCGGCCACACGCCCTCCCCTCGCATCCACGAAGGAGACGGGCACCTTTGTGGTGGTTTTGCCGCCGGATCGCGCCGCAACGACGTGCAACTACAGCAGCACGTCGGCAAGCGGACGCTTGGGCACGTGATGCATCTGCGCCTCATCGCGCCAGTAATTGATAGAGCCATCCGGGTTGGAGTCGATCGCGTCGATCACTTGTGTCTCGGCTGGCACGCCAAAAGCCATGATCAGCTTGAGCTCGTATTTGTCGTTATCGAGCCCCATGGCGTCGATTGCGCGGGGCGTAAAGGCCTTGAACATGCATGCCGCCACCTCGGGCGTGGCGCTGCGAGCGGCGAGCATCATCGTCTGGGCGGCAATGCCCGTGTCGACCTCGGTGATGGGCACGGCGGGCTTACCCGGAACAGCGCGCTCGGCAAGAATCGCGATGTAGCCGGTCGGGCGCTCACCCTCATCGGGACCCGACCAATCCTTGAGCGCACCGGCCCACGTGAGCTCGTCAAACACGCGAGCGCAGTCCTCTGCACCGCACACCACATGAAAGCGCAGGCGCTGAGCATTGGCGCCACAGGGAGCCAGATGCGCAAGCTCCGCCAGCTCGAGCAAAAACTCGCGCGGCACGCGCATGGACTCGTCAAATCGGCGGCACGTGCGGGCGCGGCGGACCAGCGCGTCAAACGTGTCCAGGCCAAGCTTTTCGCAACCCTGCTTTGCCATCGACTCAGCGCTTACCGGCGCCGCGGGAACTGTTTCGTTCATAGGGACCCCTCAATAAAAGCCAATTGTCCTTAAGAAAATCTAACCTAAAACGTAGGCAATAACGAACAGAGCTGCAATGTTCTACACCTGTTGAATATCCCACATCCAAACGGGAACAAAGATAACAATTCGGGAAGGTGAGGCTCCCATTCGCCCTTCCCGCCCCACGCGACGGTGCCCTTGGGCGATACTGGTTGCAAGAGCTACGGCTTACGCCGCACGGAAAGGAGACATCATGGGCATCTTTAAGAACGACGACAAGCAATCGAGCGCGTTTGGATTTGACGAGAAAAGCATGGCAGGCAAGGCCGTCAAGGCCGTGCGCTGGATTTACGCCATCACGGGCGTCTTGGCGCTCATCGCCGGCGTCGCACTGCTGTTTGCGCCCGCCAAGTCCCTCGTCTTCCTGACGACCGTCCTGGGCTTCTACTTTGTGATCACGGCCGCGATCAGGCTGTTTACCGCTGTTTTCGAGCCGCTGCTGCCCACCGGCTGGCGCGTTACGAGCATCATCTCCAACCTGCTCATCATTCTGGGCGGCGTCATAATCCTGCGCAACCAGGCCTTCTCGACCGCGACGCTCACCACGCTTGTAGTGGTCGTCGCCGGCTTTGGCTGGATCGTCGAGGGCGTCATGTCGATTCTGGAGTCCGAGCTTTCGTCTAACCGCGCCCTCGCCATCCTGAGCGGCGCGCTCTCCATCATCGCGGGCATGTTCGTGTTTATCTATCCGCTGTGGTCGGCCAAGATGCTCGTCATCTTTAGCGGCGCCGCGCTGCTGGTGTTTGGCGTGACGCTGATTGTTCGCGCCATTCAGTTTGGCAAACTGGTGCACTAGATGCCAAAGACGCTTTTTATTGATGCCGACGCCTGCCCGGTCACGCGCGAGTCGATCGACTGCGCGCGGAGGGCGGGCGTTGCCGTAGTGATTGCCGGCAACAGCACGCAGAACCTGGAACGCCACATTCGCCGCGACGATCCGCGCGACGCCGAGCACGCGCGTCGGGGCTTTTGGGTCACGACGCTCGATGTGAGCGTGGGAGCCGATAGCGCCGACTTTGCCATTATCGAGCGCCTGCAGGCTGGCGACGTGGTCGTGACACAAGACATAGGCCTGGCGAGTATGGTGCTCGGACGCGATGCCGCCGCCATCGGCGTGCGCGGGCGCGTCTACGATAAGGCGACCATCGACATGCAGCTGTTTATTCGCCACGAGGAAAAGAAGGTTCGCCGCGCCGGGGGACGCACCCGCGGGCCGGCAGCCTTCACCAGCGAGGACCGAGCCCGCTTTAAACGCAACCTCACCGAGCTGCTGCACTAACCAAGGCAGATTTTTGGGACATGCCTAAAAATCTGCCTTTTTGTTTTGGGCGGTGTGGACGCCCAGGGTCCATGGCTTAACAAAAAAACGGGCTTCAAAATGCCATGCGTCGCCGCACTGCGCAGGCGCCGAGCATGGCTATTTGAAGCCCATTTTTTAGGCCTACTTAGAGGCCGAAGGCGGATAGGATGAGGCCCCAGCTGGCGCCGATGACGTACATCATGACCAGGAACACGGCATTTTCGCGAGCGCTGCGGTTCGTGCGGAACAGGACCAGGTAGCCCACGCCGGCGGAAATGAGCGTGCCGGCGAGCATCGGCGCCAGCTGTAGCGCGCCCTCCAGGTACAGCTGCGTAATGACCACGCTGGCCGAGCAGTTGGGGATCAGGCCGACGAGTGCCGAGCCCAAGACGGCGAGCGTCTCGTTGCCACGCAGGAACTGCTC
>USTC01000199.1 GCA_900557505.1 uncultured Collinsella sp. | reverse complement strand
AGCGAGCTTGTCGTACTTACGCTGATGAAGGGTGATGAGAGAATCAAGTGCGCTCAAAGAAGCGCCTATCGCGGATTGCTCCAATGCTGTCGGGAAGCAAATTTGCGTATCCTGCAGAGCCGTCTTTGAGATGGAAACGACTTTAATTCCCTGCAACAAGGGCAATAGCTGATCATGGTACGCGGGGGCGTTCAAGTAATGGCCCAAATAACCAGATCCAAAGGGAAATTTGGGGCGCGCAGGTATTGTATGCAGGCCGGAAATAACAGGCTCATTTGGTAGTTTAACCAGTTCAACGCATTTTCCCGCAGATTCGTCTTCAGCCGTGTCAGCAAAAATAACGTCGCCTATGCGAAGCGTCGAGTTCGCATATTTCGAAAGTATCGACTTGTCGTCGGCGAAGGGCAATTTACCCGAATCGAGCCCAAGGCAATCGCCAAACTTAATGAGAATGTCTCCATAATGGATGTTGCGAGCGCCGCCGCTTTCGGAATTTAAATCAGCACGAGACAGCGTGTTATTTTGCAGGAAGTCGAAGCAGTCTCCCAACTTACGCTGTTCCCAAGGGTCAGTAAAACCGGCGAAGCGGATCTCAGGCACATTGGTCTTTTCCGCCATACTATTCACCTCCCAACAGTTTCCGCAGCTCAGCAATGCCCGCCATATCGTGCTCGTTGCCCGTGAGCTGGCCCAGCATCGCTGCCAACTCGTTTTCCGCCTCTGCAATCTGGTTGCATACGTCCGAATAGGTTGTCGCGTACTTTGCGTTCAGTGCGACGACCTTTGCGATGAAGTCGCTTACGACAGCATTGGGCAGCTCGAGCAAATCAGATTGCAGCGGCTCAATCCACTTCGCAGCAAGCAATTCGTCGCACTGGGCGTCGGTCAGGCCCTCGATAACCTCCTTGGTCTTCTCCTCGAGCGCGACAAGCGCCTCCTTCCTTGCCTTTTTGAGATTTTTCTCCTCGTCGAGCAGGGACTGAGCGCGCACGAGGCCCCGCTCGAAGTCGCCGTCCGGATGCTTGCCGATGCTTTTCACGGCCTTCTTGAGGGACGCCGCCACGAACGCGCCGTCATCGCTGAAAACATCGCTCGAGCTCTTCTCCTCCTCATCGAGGTTATCGAGAATCTCGTCGAGTTCTTGGGAGATCTCACTTAAACGGGAGTCGCGCGCGGAGATTTCCTTGACATCGTCGGCAAGCAGCTGTTCTTGGACGAGCGCAAACGGCAAGATGCGGCCCGTCCAGCCATCCTGCACCTCGACGTCTTTGCCGTTCTTCTTTTTTATCACCATATTCGGATCGACTTTGCGCACAGCCCCTTTGCCCTCGGTTTGGATAACCTCGAGGTCGCCGGAGATGCCCGTCCACGCATCGTCGAGAGCTTGGTAGGCATCGTACCCGTCGACGAGCGCGACACCAGAGAGGGCGTCGCGGAGCCGCTCTGCGATATAATCCTCCTCGGCCACGGCATCAACCTGCGATGAGTCGTCTACCAACCTCTTCCGCAGCTCTGCGGGCAGATGAGCCAACGCATCTCGATACCCCGCCAGGAAAGAAACGACGTCGGCGTTGGTCTTCACCGTTGCCGCCACGTCGTCCGTCATGGAAGCAAGGCACGACCCGCCGCCCTCACCGAACAGCTGGCCCTTCAGGCTCGGCCACACTTTCCAGTAGCGGTCGAGAGCATCGACCTCGGCTTTCGGAACCCCACCGAACATGGTGGCATACACGTCCCAGCTCTCAGCAGCTTCGGATGAATCAACATAGCGCGGAATGTTGAGGTTGTAATCGTTGGCGCGTATCTCGTCGATGGTCACCAGACGGCTGAACTTGTCGACGGTCGCCCCAGTCGTGACCGCGTCCACGATGCGGCGTATATCGCTCGCACGCAGTTTGTTGTTTTTGCCTTCTTTCACAAAGTGCTTTGAGGCATCCACAATCAACACGTCACTGCTCTCGCGCTGCTTGCGGAGCACCATAACGATGGTCGGGATGCCGGTGCCGAAGAAGATGTTGGCAGGAAGCCCGATGATTGCCTGGATATGGCGGTTCTCCACCAGGTTCTTGCGGATGGTGCCCTCCTCGCCGCCGCGGAACAGCACGCCGTGGGGCAGGACGATGCACATGATGCCGTCGGGGCGCAAGTGGTACAAATCATGCAAAAGGAAGGCGTAGTCGGCTTTGGATTTAGGGGCGACGCCGAACTTGAAGCGCGGATCGAGCTCCTTGTCTTCCGGATCCCAATTCTGGGAGTAAGGGGGGTTCGACACAACGGCATCGACGAACAGCGGATCGTAGGTCTCGTCCTTGTTCTCGACCGTGTCGAACCAGGGCCAATCGTCTTCGAGCGTGTCGCCGTTGCGCGCTACGATGTTGTCGGGGAGTATTCCGCGCATGACCAGATTCATACGTGTGAGGTTGTACGTGTTCTCCTTAAGCTCCTGCGCATAGTATTTGATGGAGTCCGGGTCGCCGTTGCGTCGCGCCACGGCCTTGCCGATATTGATGAGCAGCGAGCCGGACCCGCTCGTGGGGTCGTAGATGGTGATGTTCTCGCGTCCGGCCAGGTGCCATGAGACTATCTCGCTCATGAGCATGGACACTTCGTGCGGCGTGTAGAACTCGCCTGCCTTCTTGCCGGCGTTGGCGGCGAAGTTGCTGATGAGGTACTCGTAGATGAAGCCGAGCACGTCGTAGTCCTGGCGACCGTCCATCGGGATGTCTTTGATGAGGTAGATGAGGTCGCGAGCGGCCTTGGACTGGCTCCGTGCGTCGGTGCCGAGCTTGGAGAGACCGGTCCTCAGCGTGTCGAAGATGCCGTCAAAAACGCGCTTGCGGGCAGGGTCGATGTTGCGGCTAAAAGCAGAGAGGGCGTCGCGAACGTTCGAAATCTCGAAGTCGCCGCCTTTGGCGACCCAGGTGGAGAAGAGGTTCTCGTAGGCGATGAAGTAGCCGCACTCGCCCTTGACGAACTCGACCGTTTCTTCGTCGTCTTCCACGAGGCTCGGCAGGTCCTCCTCGGCGAAATCACGTGCCTTCAGGCGGGCGACTTCGGTCTCGGAGAGGAACTTGTAGAAGATGAATCCAAGAATGTAGTCCTTGTACTCGTTAGCCTCGATCTTGGATCGCATCTTGTTGGCGGACTCCCATATCTTGGAGGCCAGCTGCTGCTTGTTCATCGCTCACCCTTCGAACGCGTTTGGTTGTGGGTGATTTTACCTTGAACGCAGGCTTTACACGGGCC
>USTC01000198.1 GCA_900557505.1 uncultured Collinsella sp. | reverse complement strand
AATCTCAACGCGGGGAACCTTATAGACGTCGCGCAGCGTGACCACGACGCGCGTGATGATTTCGGGGTAGACACGAGCGGTGCGCGTGGCGATGACCTTGGCGGCGCGCGGTGACAGAACTTCGTCGTCGTCCAGCAGGTAACGTAGTATGACGGTCTCGTCGATGATGGTGCTACTCATGGATATCTACTTCCTCGGGACCCAAAATCGAATCGTCGCTTTCTGTAGCAAGGTACTCAATCCAGGCATTGCGCTCCTCGGAGCGGCGATTGGGGTCCCCATATGCTTTGAGCGATCCATAGGCGGCGGTGCCGTCCTTTGAGCGCACGGCGACCGGCTGAAAGGGAAGCTTGCGCATCAAAATGCTCTGCGCGACAAAAAGACGGACGGCCTCGGCGAGCGATGTGCCCATGGCGTCGTAGAGATGCTCGGCATGCTGCTTGTCCTCTTCGCGAATGCGCACCTGCAGGATGGCTCGTTTTTGAGTCGATGACATCACTGGCCTCCCTTAATGAGCGTGCAATATGAATGGTCAAATACAGCATCGAATATTAATAGCTAATCTTATAACCACTACTTTATTGCACTCAAGTTAATGAACGCGAAATTTATCACAAACGTATTACGTCCTTTATAAACGAGCGTGAAATCTCCCTTGGATGTACGCATGTATTACACTCACCTTTATAGCTTCTAGAGAATAATTCCAACCTGCCCAAACCCCTGCAATACACCCGTATTGCAGGGCCTATGCTCAAGTTTGCCACCTGCAACTGCGTATATTTAGCCTGTATATCGTTGGAGGAACTCTATCGAAGCGCCTGTTTCGCCGCATGCGCTCGATGCGTCGATGCCGGACCACGGGCGGTCCGGAACAACGTCGACAGGGTCTCTCCGACATGGGATTCAGGAGGGAGTGAACAACATGGGCAATAAACGAGTCGTAGCCGATTCCTCACGCTGCATTGGGTGCCAAACCTGTATGGCGGCGTGCATCGAGGCACACGATATTCCCGGCAACATCGCCGCGCCGCGCCTGCGCGTAACGCGCACCTACGAGATCTCCGCACCGGTGGCGTGCCACCACTGCGAGGACGCTCCATGCGCCAAGGCCTGCCCCACGGGCGCCTTGTTCTTTGATCCAAAGAACCATCGCATCGGCGTTAACGAGGACAACTGCATCGGCTGCAAGAGCTGCGTCATGGCCTGCCCCTTTGGCGCCGTGAGTGTGGCGACCACGCAGGTCCCCGTCTTGATGGGCGACGTGCGCGTGGGTTCGCAGACTAAGAGCTTCGTGCTCAAGTGCGACCTGTGCGTGGACCGTCCCGGCGGCCCGGCGTGTGCCGAGGCGTGCCCGACCAAGGGCCTCACCCTGGTAGACGAGGAGCGCCTGGCAGAACTGACTGCCGAGCGTGCCCGCGCCACCATCGAAAACGAGGCGTAAGCGTTGGGGCGACAAGCCCAATGATTGTCAAATAAGTACCGAGTATTCGGTAGCAGAGAAAGGAAGGAGGGTGTCATGGAGAAGCATAAAGTGATCTGCCCGTACTGCGGCGCCGGTTGCCAGTTTAACCTCTTGGTCCAAAACGGCCAGGTCGTGGGTACCGAACCGCTCAACGGCATCACCAACCAGAGCGAGCTGTGCCTTAAGGGCATGAGCGGCTACGACTTCATCAACGACACCAAGATCTTGACTCCTCGCGTACTGCACCCGATGATCCGCCGCACCAAGGGCGCGGATCTTGAGCGCGTAAGCTGGGACGAGGCACTGGATTTCACCGCATCTAAGATGCAGGCCATAATTGACGAATATGGTCCTAACGCTGTCATGACCACCGGCTCTTCGCGAGGCGGCGGCAATGAGGCGAACTACGTCATGCAGAAGTTTACGCGTGCGTGCATCGGCACCCACAGCGTGGACAACTGCGCCCGTACTTGACACGGCCCTACTGTCCTCGGTCTGATGGACACGGTTGGTTCAGGTTGCATGTCATGCTCCATCCCCGGTATGGAGGATGCGGGCTGCATTTTCCTCTTCGGCTATAACCCTGCCGATTCGCACCCCATCGTCGCAAGGCGTATCGTGCGAGCCAAAGAAAAGGGTTGCAAGATCATCGTCGCCGACCCGCGCCATATCGAAACCGCGCGTATCGCCGATCTTTACCTTCCGATCAAGAACGGTTGCAACGTCGCGTTCCTCAACGCCTTTGCCAACTGCTTGGTCAACGATGGCCTCTACGACAAGGAATTCGTCGCCGAGCACACGAACGGCTTTGACGAGTGGTGGGAGACCATCAAGAACTACACTCCCGAATCCGTACAGGACATCACGGGTGTCGAGCCCGCGTTGATCCACCAAGCTGCCGAGATGTACGCCACGGCGAAGCCCTCTGCCATCATTGGCTGGGGCATGGGCGTATGCCAGCAGAAGCAGAACCTGAAGACGGTGCACACCATCGCCTCCATCGCCTGCGTTGCCGGCCAGATCGGCAAACCCAATTCCGGTCTCGCGCCCGTGCGTGGCCAGAATAACGTCCAGGGCTCCTGCGATATGGGCATGCTGCCCAACCTGTACCCTGGCTACCAGAAGGTCACCGACCCGGCTGTGCGTGCCAAGTTTGCCAAGGCTTGGGGCGTGCCCGAGGAAAAGCTCCCGCTCGAGGAGGGCTACAAGCTCACCGACCTGGGCCACCTGGTCGACGAGGGCAAGGTGCACTGCTTCTACAACTACGGCGAGGACCCGGTGCAGACCGAGCCCGATTCGGCCGGTATGCGCAAGACGCTCTCCGAGCTGGATCTGTTCATTTGCCAGGACATCTTTATGACGCAGACGACCATGCTCGCCGACGTCATCCTGCCCGCTACCTCTTGGGGCGAGCACGAGGGTGTCTTTACCGCATCCGACCGTAGCTTCCAGCACTTTGACGCGGCCGTTCCGCCCAAGGGCGAGTGCCGTCACGACTGGGAGATCTTCGCGGACCTGTCTACGCGCATGGGCTATCCCATGCACTACGACAACACCGAGCAGATATGGAACGAGTGCATTAGCCTGTGCCCCAACTTTGTGGGCGCGACCTACGAGAAGATGGCTCCCGAGGGCGGCTACGCCCAGTGGCCCGTCAAGAGCACCGATGTGAACGACCATGGTACGCCCGACATGTTCGCTGGTGGCAAGTTCACCACCAAGGACGGCCGCGCCAACCTGATGGCGCACGACTGGGAGGCGCCCTCCGAGCTTCCCGACGATGAGTACCCGCTCATCCTGTGCACCGTCCGCGAG
>USTC01000197.1 GCA_900557505.1 uncultured Collinsella sp. | reverse complement strand
GCCAGCAGATCGGTCTAGTACACCATACCCATGGCGTCCTGAACCTCTGCCAGGGTCTGCTCGGCGATCTCGTTGGCGCGGCGATTGCCCTCGTGCAGCACGTCCTTCACGTAATCCAGATCGTTCTCGTAGCGCTGGCGACGCTCACGGATCGGGGCGAAGTACTCGTTGACGGCCTCGGTCACGTACTTCTTGAGCTGGCCGGAGCCGCCCATGCCGATCTCCTCGGCAATCTCGACCTCGGAGCGACCGGTGCAGATGGCGGCTGTCGAAAGCAGGCCAGACACGCCGGGGCGGTTCTCGGGATCGAACGTGATCATGCGCTCGGAGTCGGTCTGGCTCTTCTTGATGCGTTTGGCCGTCTCCTCGGCGGTCATCGAAATATTGATGGCGTTGCCGTAGCTCTTGCTCATCTTGCGACCGTCCAGGCCCGGCAGCAGCGGGGTCTCGGACAGCAGCGCGTCGACCTCGGGGAACACCTTTCCGTAGCGGTTGTTAAAGCGGCGGGCGATGGTGCGGGTGAGCTCGATGTGCGGCAGCTGGTCGCGACCGACGGGCACCACGTTGCCCTTGCAGAACAGGATGTCGCAGGCCTGATGCACCGGGTAGGTGAGCAGAAGGCCGGTAAGCTCATGGCCCGAGGCCTCCATCTCGGCCTTGACGGTGGGGTTGCGCGCCAGCTCGGCCTCGGACACCAGTGACAGGAACGGCAGCATGAGCTGGTTGGCGGCGGGCACGGCGGAGTGCGCGTAGATCATGGTCTTGTCGGGATCGATACCGCAGGCAAGGTAGTCCATGACCATGTTGTACACGTTGTCCTGGATGTGCTCGGTCGTGTCGCGGTCAGTGATGACCTGGTAGTCGGCGATGAGCACGTTGGTCTTGGCGCCCATGTTCTGCAGCTCAACACGGCCCTTGAGGGTGCCGAAGTAGTGGCCCAGGTGCAGACGGCCGGTGGGGCGATCACCGGTGAGCATGGTGAACTTCTCGGGCGTATTGGCCAGGCCCTCGCGAATGGCGTTGCTCTTTTGCAGCGCGACTTCGTAGCTGTTCTCGTTTGGCATGATTGCTCCTAACGTATGTTCATGGGTCAAGATGATAACGCGTTTATTGGAGGGGCGGGACGTAAGTAGGCGAGGGGCGGGAGAGGGGTGGCTTGTGCGATGGGCGCGGCGCGCCCGCGCTTGGCCAACGGTGCCTTGGCACATCCTCGGCAGCTTGCCCTAGAGCTTGTGGTGGCGCTCTTCTTTGCGCTCCTCGGCAGCCTGCTCCTCCTGCTTAAAGGCGGGGTCGTCGGGGGTGACGAGCTCGTCCTCGTGCGTGCGCTTGTTGTAATGGTGGCGCAGCACGGGCTCAAACAGATGTAGATGCTTGGCAAAGGCCGCCGAGCCAATGGCGAGCACGGTAAAGATGAGCACACGCATGGGAACCTCGACCTGGTTGATCGCGGCGGCACCGGCCGAAAGCATGATGCACCAGGCGTAGATGAGCAGCACGGCTTGCTTTTGGTTGTAGCCCTCTTGGATCAGGCGGTGGTGGATGTGGCCCTTGTCAGCCTGTCCGATGCTAATGTGGGCGCGCTTGCGGCGCACGATGGCGCTGAACGTGTCGATGATAGGCACGCCTGCCACGATGAGCGGGATGATGAGCGAGGTGAGCGCGGCGGTGCGGCTCACGTTGAGCAGCGAGATGGAGCCCAAAGCGAAGCCCAGCAGCAGCGACCCCGAGTCGCCCAAGAAGATGCTTGCGGGGTTGAAGTTGTAATGCAGAAAAGCCACGCACGAGCCAAAGAGCGCGATGGAGAGCGCGGCGGCGTCGATACGGCCCGAAAGCATGGCCATCGTGAACATGGTGAACGATGCGATGCCGCAAATGCCCGTGGCCAGGCCGTCGAGGCCGTCGATGAGGTTGATGATGTTGGTGAACGCCACTAGGTAGATCACGGTGATGGGGTAGGCGAGCCAGCCAAGCATGATCTCGCCGGGGGCAAACGGGTTGATGATGACGCCGATTTTTAAGCCGCCGATGCAGGCGATGAGCGCGGCGAGCACCTGGCCGGCCAGCTTTTGCTTGGGCTTGAGCTGGAAGACATCATCGATCGCGCCGGTCGCAAAGATCACGGTAAAGGAGAGTGCCAGCGCGGGGTAGCTGATGTGCAGGCGCGGGTGCGGTACCAAAACGGGCGGCCAGCCCAGGTACCAGGTGCCCAGGATCTGCACAATACAGGCGACGACGAGGCCCAAAAAGACCGCGGTGCCGCCCATGCGTGGGATGGGCTTAGTGTTGATTCGGCGCTTTGAGGGATAGTCGACGGCGTCGAGCTTAATCGCCAGACGCTTGACCAGGGGTACCGTGAGAAAGGTCGTGATAAAGGCAGCGGCCGCCACGCATAAGTACGGTATGAAGCTCGTGGAGGAAGCCATGAATTAAAAAACCGCCAAGCGTCGAAGGAAAAGGTCAAAGGGCGCTACGCGCAAAAGGACATAGCTGACCCATGATACTCGACCGAGGGGGTGCGGGGGTTTGCGCCGTGCGATTATCACGCGCTTACCAGATATTGGGATGTTGGCGGGGGTTCTGCCGACTGCCGTTGGGTGTCATACGGGATCTGCGATGGCAATTTTTGGCAAAATCGGCAAAAGAAAACCACCCCCCACGTTACGAAAATGAACCCACCTAAAACAGGTGGGTGCCCTCATCGACTGTTCCAGCGTCCTTAACAACGAAGGATACCTGTACTAAGTACGACTGTGTGGGCTCCCTAAATAAACGCGACGGTTCACCCAGTTGCTCCGCGGGGGGCGGAATACCTACATCATAAAGCGGCACTTTGTTGATTCCAGTCTTGACATTACAAAATTCGTGTCGGACGATTACGGCGCCTTGGGCTTGGAGCCGTCTGTGCGGTCCGGGCCTTTACGTTTGAGCTGCTGAATCGTTGTTTTGGAGCATGGTTTTATGCCGACGTCGTTGACCGAACTTTTTTCGCCCGCTTGCCATTTGTGTCCACGTCGTTGCGGCGCGGCACGCGACGAGGGCGCGCGCGGCGTGTGCGGCGCCGACGACACGCTTAAGGTCGCCCGCGCGGCGCTCCATATGTGGGAGGAGCCACCCATCTCGGGCCAGGCCGGCTCGGGCACGATCTTCTTTAGCGGTTGCTCGCTTAAATGTATCTACTGCCAGAACCACGAGATCTCGACCGGCAATTTTGGCCTTGAGATTTCGCCTGAGCGCCTGGTCGAGATTATGCTGGAACTGCAGGACCAGGGTGCCAACAACATCAATTT
>USTC01000196.1 GCA_900557505.1 uncultured Collinsella sp. | reverse complement strand
AGGCGTCCTGGGCGGTCATCTTGAATGAGAAATCCCCCAGGATGTAGAGCTCGTCATCCACGGCGACCCTGCCGTTGATGTTGTCGACGATGGCATCGTTCATCTGCCAAATCGTCTCCCACGGCCGGTCCGTGAACTTCAGGACGTTCTCGTGCCCGAAGTGCGTGTCACTGGTGAACCAGATCATTCCATTGTCCCCTTGTCGCTAAATACCGTTCTCCTTTGCGCAATTGAGGAGACGTATTTTGAGCGACATGAGGCGTTCGAACCTCATGTTCTGTGCTCCAATCTGCCGGATTGTTCCAGCTAAAACTTTAAAACCTCGTGCGGGCAGAAAACCGTGTCCCGTTTGTGGGGTCATAGTATAGGCACTGTTAGAACTAATAGCCCAAATCCGTTGCCAACTAGCCACTATTGGCAACTATTAGGCCTTTTAGACAGCCGAACTGACTAATAGCCGCTATTTGTTAGGCCGTTTTGCAACCACGAGCGCTGCCGTGGATTCTTGATACGGCGCATCGACAACAGCAATGTCAAGCGGGTAGAATGGTGCCGACGGCAGCCCAAGTTGTAGTGAGCTGGGCAGAGCCGTTGCTTAATGAAGTTGGGTCATCGTCTTAGCGACGGTGGCCTTTCTTTTTGGGCTTCGAACCCTGCTTGAGTGCCTTGGAAAGGCCGACAAGGGCCGTGAGGAGCGAGACCATAGCGGTCAGGAGCTTCACGAGCTCGGTGAAATCGGTCATGGGCATCACCTCCCATCGAATGGAGGGCTCTGCCCGGCACGAGGACTGCCGACAGCGAGGATGATTTTATCAGAGTGGGTGGCCCTCTCCGATCAATTCACGCTCCTCACCCTCGCGAAGAGTGCAGGCATGGCAGAATCGGCACTAAACGGCAGTGCGTTAGGGCACCGACGACGAGCTTTCAAAAACTAGCAAAGCGTATCGCCGTTGCGGTACCGGGATCGGCAAATCTCTGGTGTCCCCCGGGCGGACTCGAACCCCCCCCCGCGGGGAAATTGGTGACGCGGGTGTCGACGGCCCGAATCCGGCCCTTAGACCAGAAGAGCCCGGCACCATGGCGGTACCGGGCTCAATCTATCTCTGGTGCCCCCGGGCGGATTCGAACCGTCGACACCCGCTTTAGGAGAGCGGTGCTCTATCCCCTGAGCTACGGAGGCATGTTGTACTAGTGTAGCAGATTTACGCCACTACCATGCAGCGCATAGCCGCTCTTCGAGATAGTCGTCTGCGACGTTCTTTAATGACTAGTCGTTTAAGAACGTCCCCAATGACTAGTTGCCTTTGTGGAAGAGGTTTTTGATAACGGAGGGGATGCTCTTGGCGCCCTTGGCCGTCACATCGATAAAGTCGGGCGAACGCACGAGCTTATCCTCGCCGACGTACTTGCGGACCGCACGAAGCGTCTCTTTGTCGTCGCGCGTCGAAAACGTAAAGTGACCGTTGTCCTTGGTGAAGATGGCAAAACGCGTGATCTTCTTGGTGCCGCGCAAAACCTCGGCGGCAATATAGTCGACCTCGTCCCACGGGATTTGAATATAATCCTCGGGATTGCGCTCGTTATAGTACTCGAACGCCTTATTGCCCACCATCACGTTACCGTGGCTGGTAAGCCCCATCAGGCAGGTTGCCGGCGTTGCCAAATCGACCGTGCTGTTCTGAGATTGCGCCATGCGCGCCTCGCCCTCCAAATAAAACAATCGGACCGCATCCAGTGTACCCACCGGGTGCGGTCCGTTTCAATGGCTCAAAAGCCCTTGCCTAGCAACTCTCGGTCTTAAGCCGAAGCGTGCTTACATGAAGCCGCAGACGCGACCGATGATGCCGACGGCGAAGAGAGCCAGGATGATGACGATCGGGCTGACCTTCTTCTTGAGGAGCTTGCAGACCAGCAAGGTCAGGCACACGGCGGCAAGGCCGGGGATGAGCTGATCGAGGTTGGCCTGAAGCGTGGTGACCTTCACCTGATCAAGGGCGTTAGCACCGATGGAGTTATACATCGTCAGTGCTTCCTTGACACCCTCAGAACCGGAGGGCAGGTTAGCCCAGTCGATAAAGGCGCCAGCAGACTGCGTGACCTTGGAGACGACCGGGGTGAAGGAGATGGACACCCAGCGCTCGACCAGGGCGCCGATGATGAACATACCCAGGATGGAAGCACCCTCGGTGACCTTGCCCATCAGACCGCCGGAGAGGTCCTTGGCGATGGAGGAGCCGACCTTGTAGCCAAACTCCTGCGTGTACCACAGGAAGGCGTAACGGATGATGTTCCACGCGAAGAAGAACAGCAGCGGACCGGCGATGCTGCCGGACAGGGCCAGGGAAGCGCCCAGAGCGCCCAGAATCGGGCGAAGGGTGAACCAGAAGGCGGGGTCGCCGACGCCGGCGAGCGGGCCCATCATACCGACCTTGACGCCCTGAATGGCGACGTCGTCAATCGGAGCACCGTTGGCGCGCTCCTCCTCGAGAGCGAGGGTAACGCCAATGACGGGGGCGGAAACATAGGGGTGGGTGTTATAGAACTCCAGGTGGCGCTTAAGAGCGGCGATCTGGTCATCCTTGCTGGTGTAGAGCTTCTTGATCGCAGGGATCATTGCGAAGCACCAGCCGCCGTTCTGCATACGCTCGTAGTTCCACGAGCCCTGAAGGAACTGATGACGGAAGCAAACCTTCTTGCGGTCAGCCTTGGTGAGCTGAATCTTGTTCTCTGCCATATGTATCACTCCCCTCCTACTCGTAATCGTTCAGAATGTCGCCGAGCGGGTCACCGGAGCCACTGCCCATGCCGCCACCCTGCTTGGCCAGATCCTTAAGGCCAAGGTAGATGAGGGCAAGGGAGATGCCGATGAGGCCAAGGGCGATCAGCGTGAGCTGAGGGATGGCAGCAAGGACAAAGCCGAGGATGAAGAACGGCCAGGTCTCCTTGGTGGCCATCATGTTGATGACCATGGCGTAACCGACGGAAGCGACCATGCCGCCGCCGACAGCCATGCCGCCGGACAGCCAGTCGGGCATAGCGTTAAGCGCGTTGGTAACTGCCTCGGCCGGGATGATGCACAGAAGCACTGCCGGAATGGCGATACGAAGGCCCTGCATAAGGATGGCAATGTACTGCCAGCGCTCGATGCCGGCGAAGTCGCCCTTCTCGGCGCAACCGTCCATGGCGTGAGCGATAGCGGTAGCCAGGGTACGGCAGATCATGGTCAGGAACAGACCAGCGACCGACAGCGGGACGGCGACGGCGATGGCGGCGGTAACAGCCTTGGCC
>USTC01000195.1 GCA_900557505.1 uncultured Collinsella sp. | reverse complement strand
GAAGCGTTTATAGCGAGCAGGCAAGGTCGCCGATAGGCGACCGCAGCCGGTGCGTATTTGCGAAGCAAATACGCAGACGTCCCGTTGCCCGCTCCACCGAGCACGGGAGACGCGGGGACGGCCAATTCAACAAAGTCTTCCCCACCGTCTCCGTGAATCCGAGGGGATCGCCCGCAGCCGGTACGTATTTGCGAAACAAATACGCGGACGTCCCCATGCCCGCTCTATGCTACAAAATGTTAGGTTAATGCCTGCTGCCCATACTCGCACCTGCGCACGGTACAATGGTTGGGTTACGACCAACGTGCCAATAACCAAAAAGGAGCCGCTATGATCGATCGCTATACCCGCCCGGAGATGGGACATATCTTCTCCCTCGAGAACAAGTACGCCATTTGGCAGGAGATTGAGGTCCTGGCCTGCGAGGCTCAGGCGGAGCTCGGCAAGATCGGTATTTCCAAAGAAGAGGCCCAGTGGATTCGCGACCACGCCAACTTTGAGAAGGCGAAGATTGACGAGATCGAGGAGGTCACGCGCCACGATGTCATCGCCTTCCTGACCAACATGAAGGAATATATCGACGCCGATGTTCCCGAGGGCGAGCCCAAGCCTAGCCGCTGGGTTCACTACGGAATGACCAGCTCCGACCTGGGTGATACGGCTCTGTGCTATCAGCTTACTCAGGCGTGTGACCTGATTATCGAGGATGTTAAGAAGCTCGGCGTGATCTGCAAGCGTCGTGCCTTCGAGGAGCGCAATACGCTCTGCGCCGGCCGCACCCATGGCATCCATGCCGAGCCGATGACCTTCGGTATGAAGTTTGGCTCCTGGGCATGGGAGCTCAAGCGCGATCTCGATCGTCTTGAGGACGCTCGCAAGAACGTTGCCTTCGGTGCCATCTCCGGTGCCGTCGGCACCTACAGCTCCATCGAGCCGTTCGTCGAGGAGTACGTCTGCGAGCACCTGGGTCTGGTCCACGATCCGCTGTCCACGCAGGTCATCAGCCGCGATCACCACGCCTACCTTGCCGGCGTGCTTGCCACTACAGCGGCCACCTGCGAGCGCATCGCGACCGAGGTTCGCAATCTGCAGAAGACCGATACACTCGAGGCCGAGGAGCCGTTCCGCAAGGGTCAAAAGGGCAGCTCCGCCATGCCGCACAAGCGCAACCCCATCACCATGGAGAAGGTCTGCGGCCTGTCGCGCGTCGTGAAGTCCAACGCTCAGGTTGCCTTTGACAACGTTGCCCTGTGGCACGAGCGCGACATTTCGCACTCTTCCGCCGAGCGTGTCGCCCAGGCCGATAGCTTCATCGCGCTTGACCATATGTTCCAGTGCCTCATTCGCGTTATCGACGGCCTGCAACTGTATCCGGCCCGCATGATGGCCAATCTCAACAAGACCCGCGGCCTCATCTTCTCCTCCAAGGTCCTGCTGGCCCTCGTCGATACGGGCATCACCCGCGAGGACGCCTACGCTATCGTGCAGGAAAACGCCATGGCCACCTGGCACGAGGTGCAGGATTGTGTCTCCGGCCCCACCTTTAAGGAACGTCTCGAGGCCGATCCGCGCTGCACCGTCAGCCAGGAAAAACTCGACGAGATCTTTGATCCGTGGGACTTCCTCACCCGCATCGACACGGTCTTCGACCGCCTGGAGCAGCTGAGCTTCGAGTAGGGTTAACCTAATTCGACCGCTTGCGGTTGCATTTCGGCCATTGGCGCCTTGCCCGTCTTGGGCGAGGCGCTTTTTTATTGCCGCATCAGCCCCGGGTATAAAATGGAATCCGATTGCTGTTTCGATGAAGGGAGGCGTGTGCCCGGACGCATCAAGCGAGCCGCCATCGTCTCGTTTACGCTCATACTCCTTGTTGCCGTCTGTGCGGGTGCCCTGACGTATACCGTTCGAAGCAGTTCTTCCTCCTCGAATGAAGGCGACAAAGATCTCCCGGTACTCAAAATCGGCGTTACGGATAACGACCCCTATGTGTATGTCGATACCACGGGCGATTACGCCGGTATCGATATCGACATCGCCCGCGAGGCCTGCAGGCGCGCGGGGCTCAAGCCACAGTTTGTCGATATTGACTGGAACGATCGCGACCGGCTGCTCAAAAACGGTGATATCGATTGCCTGTGGTGTGATTATTCTCCCTGTTATCGCGAGGATAAGTATTACTGGACCGAGCCGTATCTAACCGTGACGGTTTCGGTTGCCGCCAAGAAAACGAGTGGCATCAATTCCTTGGCGCATCTCGATGGAAGCAAAACCATCGCGGTGATTGCGGGTTCGGTGAGCGAACGCCGATTGCTCGCAGGGGATCTGGAAATCTCGCCGGACGTGCAAATCAAATCGTATGGTTCTGCCGAGCTCTGCAAAGCCGCCCTCGCCAAAGGGTATGTCGACTGTTGGATGGCGGACGTTCAATCGCTTGATCGACTTGTCGCCCAGTATCCCGGCGTTTATCGTGTGTTTGCCGACAACGTTATGACGGTTGACCTGGGCGTTGCATTTGATGTTGCCTATGAGGGAGAGTGCGTCAAAAACCTCAATACCGCGCTGTTCGATATGGATCGAGACGGCACGATAGAGCGCATTGTGGACAATTACAAGGCAGGAGCGACGACGGGCGGGCAAGGAGCGGAATCATGACAAATGATGAGCACCGCTTGCGTCGAAAGACTCTGACCGTCATAGCTGTCGGCGTTATTGTCAGCGCTGTCTTGTTAGGCCTGTTGTATACGGTTGGAACCCATCGCTGCCTCGAAAAAACGCTTGGGTTTGGCCAAGAAACCATGGTGTTTTTGGAAAACGCTTGCGAAAAATATGACCGCTACGAACAGGGGAGAAAAACCGAGGAGACGCACGATTTGCTCGCCGCGGTCGAATCGTTTGCGACGTTCCTGTCCCCTGATCGCGTTGAGGTTAACAACGATCTTATCGAGCAATTTGTCCATGCCGAGAACCTTTCGGGGTTGATGGTCATGGACTCCGATGGCCATATGGCTGCCCACTACGACATCGATGGTCGCGATCCGCTCATGTTGTGGCGAGAGGAGCTGGCCTGTTCGCCGGTCGCATCGATGTATCAAGGTTCCAAAGTGACCTACTCAACTGTCGTTGAGCGCCGTGGTGTCGTTTTTGCCGTCTGTGCTGTCCCGTATGGCGACGGCGTTGCCCTGGCATACCGCTCACTTGTTTCCGATTCGGCGGACGACTATTCATATGCCATAGCCGACGTGCTTTCGAACAACACCTTCCACCAGGGCCCCACGGTGCTTGTTATGGAG
>USTC01000194.1 GCA_900557505.1 uncultured Collinsella sp. | reverse complement strand
GCCAGCCAGCTGGTGATCGATGCACCAGATGATCAGGACGTGTGGATGCTCTGCCTGCGCTTGGCTGTGATTCGTCACGATGGGCAGGCTGTGCAGCGTGTAATCGACGCGATCGACAAGCAGCATGTGTATTTGAATGCCGAAAATCGCGAGAGGTTGTCATTTTGGCATGAAGGAGAGGAGGCCCGATGAGCGTGGTTCAGCATATCCGCGACCGTGCGGGCCATTTTCGCTGGATGGGGCTGCTCGTGGTATGGGCGGTCTTTATCGCCATGGCCGCCGTGCTGTTGATCGAGCGTGCCGGCGTGCAGTACAGCGCTGGACAGCACAAGCTGGGGATGCTTGCCGCCAACGACGCGGTGCCGGCAAGCTCGGCGATGTTTGGCAAAAAGCCCACGTGCTTGGTTATTACCGACTCGGGCCAAGATGGCGTCGAGGACGTCAAAGAGCAGTTTGACCAGATTCTGCTCGACATGAAAATTGCCCACCGCGATGTGGATATTGCCACCGATGGTGCTGATGCGATTCCTACCCTCACATCCTTCGACCGCGTGATTTTATTGATGCCTTCGATCGATGGGCTCGGTACGCACCTCTCCGACATCATGAGTTGGGTGAGCGCCGGCGGTTCGCTGATGCTCGCCATGACGCCGGACAATTCGAGCTATCTGCAGGCAATCGGTCCCAAGCTGGGCATCGATTCTGCCGGCTATGAATATGCGACGGCTGAGAGCATCGTGCCGAGCGAGGACTTTATGATCGGCGGTGGCCAGCGTTATGAGCTCTCGGACCCCTTCGATTCGTCGCTCTCGGTTTCGCTGCGTGAGACGGCCCACGTGTGGGCTAAAACCGGCGATACGGGTTCTCCGCTAATTTGGTCGAGCGATTGCGGCAGCGGCCGTACCGTGGTGTGCAATATCGGTATCTACGACAAGGTCATGCGCGGTTTCTATGCCGCGGCCGTGAGCCTGTTGGGCGATGCCACGGCCTATCCGGTCATCAATAGCGCGGTGTTTTACCTGGACGATTTCCCGAGCCCCGTTCCCTCGGGCGACGGGACTTACATCAAGCGCGACTACGGCCTTTCTATCGCTGATTTTTATGCCAAGGTGTGGTGGCCCGACCTGCAAAAACTCGCGCAGCAATACGGCATTCGTTATACCGGCGTGATGATCGAAAACTACGAGGACGCGGTTAATCAGGCTGAGCCCGCGCGTCAGCCCGATACCACGCAGTTCCGCTACTTTGGCGGTATGCTGCTGCAGATGGGCGGAGAGCTGGGCTTTCACGGCTACAATCATCAGCCGCTGGCGCTCTGGGATACCGACTATGGCACGCTGTACGACTACAAGACATGGAAGAACAAGGAGACGCTTGTTGCATCGCTCAACGAGCTTATCGCCTTTCAGGACGACGTCCTACCCAATGCACACGGCTCGGTCTACGTGCCGCCGTCGAATATCCTTTCGGCCCGCGCCCGCAAGATTATCGGCGAGGACGTGCCGCGCATCAAAACTATCGCCAGTACGTACTTTGAGGATGGAACCGATCTGCCCTACGTACAGGAGTTTGGCGTGGCGAGCGATGGCATTGTGGAGCAGCCGCGCATTGTCTCGGGCGGTATGGTCGACGATTCCTATATGCGCTTGGCTGCGGTGTCCGAGCTCAACATGCACTACGTGAGTACTCACTTTATGCATCCCGATGACCTGCTGGATCCCGATCGCGGCGCCAAGGAGGGCTGGGAAGTCTATAAGGGCGGCCTGGTCAACTATCTGGACTGGCTTGCTGCGTCCGCTCCTGATCTGCGCCATCAGACGGGTTCGGAGTGCTCGGGTGCCATCCAGCGTTTTTCGTCCGTGACGGTGAGCGTGGATACGAGCGATGATGCCTGGACGCTCAACCTGGGCAATTTCCGCGACGAGGCGTGGCTTATGTTCCGCACCAACAACGGCGAGCCGGGTACGGTGTCTGGTGGCGAGCTGACGCACCTGACGGGCAATCTGTACCTGCTTAAGGCCAATGACAAGACCGTGACGATCGAGCGCAAGGAGGGTGGCGACCGATGAGAATCTGCTTAGTACTCGAGGGCTGCTACCCCTATGTGCACGGCGGAGTGTCCACATGGATGCATGGCTACATCACGGCCATGCCCGAGCATGAGTTCGTGCTGTGGGTGATTGGCGCTCACGCCGAAGACCGCGGCAAGTTTGTCTACGAGCTGCCCGGTAACGTCGTCGAGGTGCACGAGGTGTTCCTGGACGACGCCCTGCGTCTTTCGGGCGAGCAGCAAGAAGTCGACTGCGACGACCGCGAGCGCGAGGCGTTGCGCCGCCTGGTATCTCTCTCTAATCCAGATTGGGACGTGCTGTTCGATATCTTCCAGCGCCGCCACGTGCACCCGCTCTCATTTTTGCAGAGCCGCACGTTTATGGACATCTTCCGCGACGTGTGCCTGGCCGAGTACCCGTATACGCCTTTCGCCGACGCCTTCCACACCATGCGTTCATTGTTACTGCCCGTGCTCTATCTGTTGGGCAGCGAGGTTCCGGTGGCCGACGTATATCACGCTATTTCGACCGGCTACGGCGGTCTGCTTGCGAGTCTGGGCTCGAGCGTCCATAACGCGCCGGCATTGCTGACCGAGCACGGCATCTACACGCGCGAGCGCGAGGAGGAGATCATTCGCGCCGACTGGGTGGTGCCCTCGTTTAAGGACCGTTGGATCCGCTTTTTCTACCTGCTTTCGGAGGAAATCTACCGCCGCGCCTTCCGCGTGACGAGTCTGTTCCACAATGCGCGCAAAACGCAGATCGACATGGGATGCGATGCAGAAAAATGTCTGGTTATCCCCAACGGCATTCAGTTCGATCGCTTTAAGGACATTCCCTTAAAGCCCGATGACGGCTGGGTGGACATTGGCGCGGTGGTGCGCCTGGCGCCCATCAAGGACGTTAAGACCATGATCTATGCCTTCTTTGAGCTGCACGAGCGCCTGCCCAAGGTGCGCCTGCACATTATGGGCGGCGTGGACGATGAGGAATATGGTGCCGAGTGCCATGCGCTGGTGGAGACATTGGGCGTGCGTGACTTGATCTTTACCGGCCGCGTCAACGTGGTCGAGTACATGGAAAAGCTTGACTTTACCATTTTGACGAGTATCTCTGAGGGCCAGCCGTTGAGCGTGTTGGAATCGCTTGCCGCACGTCGCCCCTGCGTGACGACTGAGGTCGGCTGCTGCCGCGAGCTGCTCGAGGGCGCCCCCGGCGACGACTTTGGCGTTGCCGGGTTTGTATGCCCG
>USTC01000193.1 GCA_900557505.1 uncultured Collinsella sp. | reverse complement strand
GTCAATCAGATTCTCGAGGAGGAGATCGACCGCCTGCAGTCTGCAGCGGTGAGGCGCACGGGCCGTGCCTATCTGAGCGTTATCGAGGGCGGCACCGCCAGCTTTGAGCCGCTCTGTGCGGAGGCATAACTTCTGCATGCTTAAACTCGATCGAAAATGGGCGGTCGCGACCTGCCTGATGGTGCTGCTCATCTGGGGCAATTCGATGGTTTCCGGCACGGGGTCCGGTTCATTGAGCTTGTCGATTATGGAGGCCGTTCGCGGCTTTCTGCACGGCATGGGGCTTCCGTATGAATGGGTGACTAACTTCGTCGTTCGCAAGTGCGCGCATTTTACCGAGTACATGGTGCTCGGCATTCTGGCGACGCACGCTTTCGATATCGAGGGCCGTCGCACCTTTGACGTGCTGCTTCCCACAGCGGTGTTCCTGCTGCTGATCCCCTCGATTGACGAGACGATTCAGCTCTTTGTGCCCGGTCGCGCCGGTATGATCACCGACGTGATGATCGACTGCTGCGGAGCGATGACGGGCGTTGTGCTTCGATATCTTCTACGATCGCTCATATGTGCCAAAAAGGCCGCCTAGGACACATTGTTTGGTCCTAGGCGGCCTTTCTTTGTTTGGGGGCTTATACGGGGCGTGGCGGCGTTATCCCGTCGGATGGGATTGCTGGACGTTGCGGCGCCCCTTTGGCGCGCCTACTGCTGAAGCGCGGCGGCACCCAGGGCCAGGCAACCCATGATGCCCTGCTTGCCCTCGAGGCTATTGTTGACAATGTAGGTGTCGATATCGTTGACCTCGGGTGTGACGATGTAGCCATTGAGCATCTCGGCGCACTTTTTGCGGGCGAGCGGCACGATAGGGGTGTGGTCGGCCACACCGCCGCCGATGATGATCTTCTGCGGCGCGTAGCACAGCGTGTAGGTCATGAGCGCCTGTGCCAGATAGCCTGCGAGCAGGTCCATGGCCTCCGGGTCATCGGCCATGTCTCCGGCGCTCTTGCCATCCCAGCGCTTTTTAACGCCGGGACCGGCGATGAGGCCCTCGAGGCAGTTGTCGTGGAAGGGGCAGGCGCTATGCTCGCCAATGGTGTCGCGCGGGTCGCGCGTGACCAGGATGTGGCCGGCCTCGGGATGCATCATGCCATGCACGAGCTGACCGCCCGAGAGCACACCGGCACCCACGCCGGTGCCGATCGTCAGGTACACCACGTCGGTGAGGCCCTGCGCGCAGCCAAAGGTGACCTCGCCCAAGCAGGCGACGTTGACGTCGGTGTCGTAGCCGCAGGGAATACTGAGCTCGTTTTGGATGGTGCCCAGTAGGTCAAAGTAACGCCATGCGGTCTTGGGCGTCTCCAAGATCTTGCCGTACTGGGGCGAGGCAGGATTGACCGCGGTGGGGCCAAAGGCGCCGATGCCCAGGGCGGCGATGCCCTTGTCTGCAAACCATGCGTTGACGGCCTCGACGGTCTCCTGCGGGGTCGTGGTCGCAATCTGCTCGCGCTCCAGGACCGTGCCGTCCGCATAGCCCGTGGCGCACACCATCTTGGTGCCGCCGGCCTCGAGCGCTCCGATAAGCTGTTGCTCTGCCATAGTATTCCTCTCTCTGGGACGAGTTGCTCCGTGACTAAAGTATAGAGCTCTAAACCATTTAAGAAAGCGCTATAAAAAGAAGCCCTGCAACGCGGCGGGCGGTGCGGGGCTTCTTTGGTTGCTTTAGTTGCCGGGCCGTCCTTACCCGCGCGGCTTGATTTTATCACGTAGCGACTTGAGGTTCTCCAGCGCCGCGTTAAGCGTCTCGTCTCGCTTGGCAAAGTGGAAACGAATCAGATGGTTGACGGGCTCGCGGAAGAAGCTTGAGCCCGGCACGGCGCCCACGCCAACCTTGGAGGCGAGATCCTCGCAGAATTCAAGGTCGCTGTCGTAGCCAAATTCAGAGATATCCATCATGACGTAGTAGGCGCCCTGCGGCACGTTATGCTCAAGACCGATACTGTCGAGTCCCTGGCAGAACAGGTCGCGTTTGGCGGTGTAGAGGTCAAGGACCTCATCGTAATAGCTGTCGTCGAAGTTGAGGGCGGTGACGACAGCTTCCTGCAGGGGAGCGGCGGCGCCCACGGTGAGGAAGTCGTGGACCTTCTTGATGCGCTCGGTGATCTGGGCCGGGGCTATGGTGTAGCCCAGGCGCCAACCGGTGATGGAGTAGGTCTTGGACAGCGAGCTGCAGCTGATGGTGCGCTCGAACATGCCGGGCAACGTGGCCATATAGACGTGCTCGTGGGGCGCGTAGACGATGTGTTCGTATACCTCGTCGGTGATGCAGTAGGCGTCGTACTTTTTGCACAGGTCGGCAATAAAGGTGAGTTCCTCGCGCGTAAAGACCTTGCCGCAGGGGTTGGAAGGGTTGCACAGGACGATGGCCTTGGGGTCGTTGTCGCGGAAGGCCGCCTCGAGGACATTGCGATCGAAGTCGAACGTGGGCGGGTTGAGCGGCACATAGATGGGCTCAGCGCCCGAGAGGATCGTGTCGGCGCCGTAGTTCTCGTAGAACGGCGAGAAGATGACGACCTTGTCGCCGGGGTTCGTGACTGTCATCATGGCGGCCATCATGGCCTCGGTGGAGCCGCATGTGACTACGATGTTCTCGTTGGGGTTGATTGGCATGCCCATAAAGTGCTCCTGCTTGGCCGCGAGCGCCTCGCGCATGGCCTGGGAACCCCAAGTGATGGAGTACTGGTGATAGAGCGGCTTGGGGTCGGTCGCGATGGCGCTGAGGCTCTCGAGCAGCTGCGCCGGAGGATCGAAGTCAGGGAAGCCCTGCGAGAGGTTGACGGCACCGTACTTGTTGGAGATGCGCGTCATGCGGCGGATGACCGAATCGGTAAATGTTGCCGTACGGTTGGAGAGTTCTTTCATGCTGGTCCTTTCGAGCATTTGCAGTGGGGCAAGTTTACTCCTATGAAACCGGTGGGAATTGCTCGAAACGCGCCCTAAAAACTCTTTTCAAAATTCTTGAAAATTGGGGCTTGCATCGCGTGGCGTTCCTTGCAATAATAGTCGAGCGCGAAGCGCACAGGACACGGTGGGTGTAGCTCAGTTGGCTAGAGCGACGGGTTGTGGTCCCGTAGGTCGAGGGTTCGAGTCCCTTTACCCACCCCAGTTCTTGCTTCGTGTTGATATCGGGTCGTTAGCTCAGTTGGTAGAGCAGGGGACTCTTAATCCCAAGGTCCAGGGTTCGACCCCCTGACGGCCCACCACACGATATCTCCTCTAAAGTCCGCCACAACGGACTTTAGCTTTGGGTCGTTAGCTCAGTTGGTAGAGCAGGGGACTCTTAATCCC
>USTC01000192.1 GCA_900557505.1 uncultured Collinsella sp. | reverse complement strand
GAAAAGTGCGAACATAAAAACAGTTTCATCAATATTCTCCTTTATATATAAATTCTTATTTGTTGAACTAAGCCGTGTATACCATACGTCCCAATGAAAGAACGCCCTGATATAGCGTAATTTGCTGTTTTCCTGCGTATGTGCGTACACACTCCACAGGAATTCTAAGGGCCCTGCCCCCTTAGCACACGGACTTTGGAACAAAGTCTAGTGTGTTACGCCTTGCCAGAGGTGTACAGGCTCCCGGTACGCACGTACGCAGCAATTGCCATCAATGCGCCATATAAGTGGCGATCAAGTTCGCATAAAGCGACCTTGGTTCCGCAAAACAAAAGGCAGGATACCATCACCACGATGGTATCCTGCCTCTGTTCGTTTCTGTTTACCGTTCCGAGTGGTCCTTCCGCAGAATTACCGATAAACAAAAAACGTACCCGGACCCTTTCTCGTATAGAATCGGGTTCGAGTGCGAACTGAATGTTGGAGCAATAAAAAACCACCACAAAGGTGCCTGTCCCCTTTGTGGTGGTTTTGGGTTAGGCCTAGAGCGTGCGGCCGTAGGCGTTGGCGGCCTTGATGGCGGCGGCGAACTTCTCGTCGGTGAAGGGCTCCGGGTTGCCTTGCTTCCACTCGTTGGTGGCGTGCGCGTACTCGCACAGGGCCGGGATATCGGACTCGGAAAGCCCGACCTGCTCAAGCGTCACGGGCAGCCCCATCTGCTTGTTAAAGGCAGCATAGCACTCAAGGTTCTCGGTGTCGCCCGTATAGGCAAACAGCACGAGCACGCCCAGGCTCACGACCTCGCCGTGCAGGTAAGTGCCCTCACGCGGAATGCTGCAGGTGGCGTTGTAGAACGCGTGCGCCACGCTCGAGTTGTAGTAGTAATCGTTCTGGTTGGTCAGGTTGGAGACGTAGCCCGTGTTGACCACGATGTCGAGCGCGATCTGCTTGACCGCCTCGCTCGACAGGTTTTGGCGCACGTCCTCAAGACCCTGGACGCCATAGGTAAACAGTGGCTCGGAACAGGTGTGGGCGAGTGCCAGGCCAAGGCCTGCCGTGTGCTCCAAGTTGCCGGCGCTCGTGGCGTACTCGACCTCGGGCTGCTTGGACAGGGCATCGCCTACGCCGGCCCAGAAGTACTCTGCCGGTGCCTTGGCGATGATCTTGGGGTTGATGAAGATGTGCGCCGGTCGGTTGGGGTACGAATAGCCCTCGAGCGAGCCATCGTCGTTGTACACGACGGCAATGGCAGTCGCAGCGGAGCAGTTGGAGCAAATCGTCGGCACCGTAAAGACGATCTTCTTGAGCTCGATGGCTGCGGTCTTCACGGTGTCGAGCGCCTTGCCGCCGCCGCAAGCAATGAGCACGTCGGCTTCCTGGCAGGCGGGGGAGTTTACGACCTTGGCGATATTGGCGCGCGTACTGTTGGTGCCGTAGACGCGCGTCTCCAGAATCTCGACGTCGGTACCTGCCAGTGCAGCTTCGATGCCGGGAAGTGCTGCGGCCAGTGCCCGCTTGCCACCGATGATCGCGACCTTGGTCGCTCCGTACTCCGCCAGTGCGGTGGGCAGCTCGTCAAAGCAATCCTCGCCAACGGTGTAGTCGCTCATTCCAATCGTGCGCATAGCAACCTTCTTTCGTTCGATAAAGTGCTTTCAGGTATTTTGCTCCAAGAGAAGGTCCACAGCCGCGAGAAATTTCGAACGTATAAAACCAGTGTTGAGGGTTTTTCGTCGGCGCGGAACGTGCTAGCATACTCCGCATAAGCGTTGATGGGGACGAGTAGTCGGCCGTCCGCATGCCACAGAGAGCGGGGAGCGCTGAGAACCCGTGCATGCGACCGATGAAAATCACCCCGGAGCTGCGATCCCAACGGACGTGCCGCGCAGGTTCGTCTTAGTAGACATCGCCGAGATGGCCGTCGATACAGGCCAGCCGAGTAACGGATGCGAGCGCGCGATAACGCGGGCGAGGGCATCTAAGCTGGGTGGTTAAGCGAAGAGCTTTTGCGGGCACGCTGCCCGTTTTGTGGCGCTTCGTCCCAGCTTGTAGGGACGGGCGCTTTTTTGGTGCCCAGAGGGCGTGCGCGCCCATGACAAGAAAGGGGTACCGTGGCAAACGAGTACAAGCAGACGATGAATCTGCCCAAAACCGGATTTCCCATGCGTGCCGGTCTTTCCAAGTCCGAGCCCAAGCGACTTAAGGACTGGCAGGACAACAAGGTCTACGAGCAAGTTCTAAAGAAGAACGCGGGTCACAAGAAGTTCGTGCTGCACGACGGCCCTCCGTACGCCAACGGCCCGATCCACATCGGCCACGCCATGAACAAGATCTCTAAGGACATGATCAACCGTTACTGGATGATGCAGGGCTGCGAAGTTCCCTATGTCCCCGGTTGGGACTGCCACGGTCAGCCGATTGAGCATAAGGTCGAGGAGAAGCTCGGCACCGAGAAGTTCAACCAGACTTCCACTGCCAAGATTCGCGAGCTGTGCAACAAGTTCGCTGTCGAGAACATCGAGCTGCAGAAGGCCGGCTTCCGTCGCCTGGGCGTGCTCGGTGATTGGGACAATCCGTATCTGACGCTCTATCACCAGCATGACGCCGCTGATATCGAGGTCTTTAAGGCCATGTTCGATAAGGGCATGATCTATCGCGGCCACAAGCCGGTTCACTGGTGCAAGCACTGCCACACCGCGCTGGCCGAGGCCGAGATCGAGTACTCCGACGAGACGAGCCCGTCCATCTTCGTGCGCTTCGAGATGACCTCCAAGCCCGCCGGCCTCGAGGACTTCGACGGCCCGGTCGACTTCATCATCTGGACGACCACCCCGTGGACCATCCCCTCCGACCAGGCAGTTTCCCTCAAGCCCGGCGCCGCCTACGTCGCCGTTGAGCACGACGGCCGCGCCGAGGTCATGCTCGAGGACCTGGCTCCCAAGTGCTGCGAGGAGTTTGGCTGGGAGTACACCCCGGTCATGGTCGACGGCAAGCCCTATGTGGTTCCCGCCGAGACCTTCCATCATATCCACTACAAGCAGCCGATCTTTGACGGTGTCGAGGGCGTGGCGCTGCTGGCCGATTACGTCGGCGTCGATGACGGTACCGGTATCGTCCACAACTCACCCGGTCACGGCGTCGACGACTACTTTGCCTGCCTCAAGGAGGGTATCACCGACATTTGCATGCCGGTCGATGATGACGGCAAGTTCTACACCGGTGAGGAGTTCGGCACCGGTGGCCCCTTCAGCGGCATGGATACCGACGAGGCCAACCCGCACATCATCGAGTTCCTTCGCGAGCGCGGCACCCTGGTCCTCGAGAAAAAGATCACGCACAGCTATCCGCACTGCTGGCGCTGCAAGCACCCGGTGCTCT
>USTC01000191.1 GCA_900557505.1 uncultured Collinsella sp. | reverse complement strand
GCCGTCGTTTTATGTTTCTGCCGTTTACTCGGCGAGCTGCTTTAGCACATCACAGGCGATTTCGACGGCATCGTCGATGCAGCCGGGGCAGCTGCGGAGCGGACCCTTATCCGATCCGATGCCCTTGAGCGTGCCGCAGACGGTCGTCGTGTTCTTCTCGCCAAAACGCTTGGCGATTTCGCGCGACAGCTTGTAGGTCTGGCCTTTGGTCTTGGGGTTTTCCATGCCGTCGCTCATCACGAAGCCCATGATGGCCACGGCGCCCGAGATGGCGCCGCAGGTTTCGGTCATGCCGCCCATGCCGGCACCAAAGCCCTCGGTGAGGGTAAAGGCGACCTGGGGGTCGAGTCCGACGGCAGGTGCGAGCGTGCAGGCGACGGCCTGGGCGCAGTTGAAGCCACGGGCATGGTATTCGGCAGCCTGAGCCTGACAGGCGGTGATGTCGAGCTGGGCCGTATCGATTTGCTTCATCGTTGTCTCCTTAGTCACGGTGTACCCGCCTATGGTACCCGTGACGGTGCGTGTAATCATCGAGAGCTTCATGGATGCCTCATTTTTATCTATCGAGCAAATGCCCAAGGCTTGAGATAAATACCCGTGATCAATTTGTCCCATAACCTACCTTTGGGATGGGTTGAGAGGGGTGCGGGGTAGCGGTATCGTGAACCGAATAAAACGTAACCCAGGCAAGGGAGCTAGATATGAGCGAGCAGACCATCGGTACGACATGTGTTCAGGGCGGCTATCGCCCGGGTGATGCAGAGCCGCGTCAGGTGCCCATCTACCAGTCCACCACGTGGAAGTACGACACGTCGGAGCACATGGGCAAGCTGTTTGACCTAGAGGAGTCGGGCTACTTCTACAGCCGTCTGCAGAATCCCACGTGCGATCTGGTTGCTGCCAAGATCTGTGAGATGGAGGGCGGTACCGCTGCGATGCTCACGAGCTCGGGCATGGCCGCGAACTTTCTCGCGATCTTTAACGTGGCCGGTGCCGGCGATCACGTGGTCGCGAGCTCTGCCATCTACGGCGGTACCTACAACCTGCTTGCCCATACCATGGGTCGCATGGGCTTGACCTGCACGTTCGTTGCCCCCGACTGCACCGACGAGGAGCTCGAGGCAGCCTTCCAGCCCAACACCAAGCTTGTCTTTGGCGAGACGATTGCTAACCCCGCCCTTGCCGTGCTCGATATTGAGCGCTTTGCCAAGGCCGCGCACGACCACGGCGTACCGCTGATGGTCGACAACACCTTCCCGACGCCCGTGATGTGCCGTCCCTTTGAATGGGGCGCCGACATCGTCACGCACTCCACCACTAAGTACATGGATGGCCATGCGGCCTACCTGGGTGGCGTGATCGTCGACCACGGCCAGTTTGACTGGATGGCCCATGCGGACAAGTTCCCGGGTCTCACCACGCCCGACGAGAGCTACCACGGCGTGACCTATGCCGAGAAGTTCGGTCGCGAGGGCGCCTTTATTACCAAGGCCACTGCGCAGCTTATGCGCGACCTCGGCCCCATGCAGAACCCGCAGGCGGCGTTCTTCCTGAACAGCTCGCTCGAGAGCCTGCACGTGCGCATGCCGCGCCATTGTGAGAATGGTCTGGCGGTCGCCAAGTTCCTGCAGAGCCACCCCAAGGTACGCTTCGTGAGCTATCCGGGCCTGGAGGGCGACAAGTACTATGACATCGCTCAGAAGTACATGCCCAACGGTACTTGCGGCGTCGTGAGCTTTGGCTTTAACGGTGGTCGTGCGGCGGCCGAGACCTTTATGAAGAGCCTTAAGCTCGCCCAGATCGCTACGCACGTGGCCGACGCCCGCACCTGCTGCTTGCATCCGGCAAACGCCACCCATCGCCAAATGAACGATGAGGAGCTCATCGCCTGCGGCATCTCCGCCGACATGGTGCGCCTGTCGTGCGGCCTCGAGGACACGGCCGATCTGATTGCCGACCTTGAGCAGGCGCTCGAGCAGTGCTAGGCTAGCGTTCGCACAAGGCGCCGATGCTGGCGAAAGCTTCGGTGACCTTTCGTTCCGATTCCGTAGGCGGGGCCCCAATCGCGACTGTTTGCAGGCGATTGGGGTCCCGTTTTTGCGTTGCGCTACTCGTAAGGATGGATATGGAGAAAACCACAGAGCAGCTGCGCCGCGAGCACATTGCCCTTGAGGGCGACACCCATGGCAAGAACAAATGGGCTATTCTGTTTACCGTGCTCATCATGACGTTTATGTCGTGCCTGGATTCGACCGTCGTGACCGTGGCGCTGCCCGTGATGCAAAAGGAGCTGGGCGTGGGCCTCGATCGCATTCAGCTGGTAAGCTCGGTGTATCTGCTTGCGACGTGCGTGGCTATGTTGCCGTTTGGCCGTCTGGGCGACGTGCGCGGCAAGGTCGGCGTGTTCCAGCTGGGCGTCATCGTCTTTACGGTCGGTTCGCTGTTGTGCGGCCTTTCGGCCTCGCTCGAAGTTCTTATTCTGGCACGCATTGTGCAGGGTATTGGTTGCGCGGCGGCCATGGCCAACAACATGGGAATCATCACCGAGTCGTTTCCGGCGCGCGAGCGCGGTCGTGCCATGGGTATCCTCGCGACCTTCGTGGCCCTCGGCATGATGTGTGGCCCCGTGCTGGGCGGCATGCTGGTGGCAAGCTTTCCCTGGGAGAGCATCTTCCTCATCAACCTACCCATTGGCGTCATCTCGTTTATCGTGGGGCTCTACACGCTGCCGCATGTTAAGCCGGAGGCTGGCGAGCGCCCCATGTCCCTGATTGAGGCCGCTCGTTGCTGTTTTGCAAATTCGGCCTTCACCATCAACCTTGCCTGCATGCTCATTGTGTTTGTTGGCATCGGTGCATCCGAGTTTATTCTGCCGTTCTATTTTCAGGATGCGCATGGGTTTGGGTCTGGCATTTCGGGCCTGCTCTTTTTGGCACTGCCGATGGTGAATGCCTTTATCGGCCCGCTTTCGGGAACGGTTTCGGACCGTGTTGGCTGCGAGGGTCCTACGGCGGTTGGTCTGGGCGTGTACGTGTGCGGCCTCTTCGCGGTGAGCACGCTCGACGAGCGCTCTTCTATCCCTGTGATCGTGTGCTGCGTCGCATTTATGTCGTGCGGTACGTCGATTTTCCAGAGCCCCAACAACTCGCTGTATATGGGTTCAGCCCCGCGCGAGGCACTTGGTTTTGCAGGCAGCTTGGGCAGTTTGGCGCGCTACGCCGGCATGGCACTCGGCATTACGGTGGCGTCGAATATCCTGTATGGGCAGATGAGTGTGGCGATGGGCGAGGCCGTGACCAGTTTTGTTGCAGGCCGTCCGGATGTGTTCCTGTTTGGCTTTCGCTCGGTGTTCTACGTGCTCATGGCTGTGGCCGCTGT
>USTC01000190.1 GCA_900557505.1 uncultured Collinsella sp. | reverse complement strand
GGTTGGGGTCGAACTCGCACTCCCCCATCACCGCGCCGGCCAGAGCATAGCGCACCGACTCGCGCGGCATGTGGATAATCGGCACCTTGGTAAACGACTGAATCTGATCGTAGAAATAGTGTGACGTGTTGCAGGGAATCGCTATGTGCGCGCAGCCCAGCGACTCGAGCGCCTGAGCGCACTCCTTCATGGTCGCCAGCAGCTTGGCATGCTCACCGGTCTTGATGGCCAGCGTGCGGTCGGGCATGGTCGACTTGGAAAGCACCACCATGTCGATATGCTCCTGATCACAGGTAGCAGCCGTATGACGCACGACCTGGTCGTAGTAATACGACGTGGCCTCGGCGCCCATGCCGCCGATAACTCCCAGCTTTTCCATCGCCGCCTCCTTGGTGACGCCCGCGCAATTGCTCGGATCATGCCCGCGCCCATCCGATGCAAACCGGGCGGACGCCGCGCTCATCTACTTGTAATACGTCTTGAACAACTTAAAATGACGCAGCTTGGTGTGCCACATGCGCAACCAGCGGTTAAAGACAAAATCACCCTTCATAAACGAAGGATCGGCGGCCTTGCCCTCCTTGGCCAGACGATGTGCCTTCGCACGCAGCTCGGGGTCCTTGACATACTTGTCAAGGACGCCCATAGGAACAACCATCCACAGAGCCTCGTCCTGCGCCGTCACAAACTCCGGCTCAAACGGGCGGTTATAGACGTACTCATCCACCACGTATTTGGCAACGTTAAAGCCACTATTGGTGACATAGTAATTACTGCGGCCCTGACGCGTGTTGAAGTCAAAGAACTTAAACGAGCCATCGCGCTCGTCGTACTTGACGTCGAAGTTGGAGAAGCCCGTAAACTTAAGGTCCTCAAGAAGCTTGCGCACGCCATCCATGAGCTCGTCGTTGGGCTCAGTGATGATGCAGGCATGGTTGCCGACACCGTGGGGCTGATGCTCCTCGAGCAGCACGTGGCCCAGGCACATCATACGAACCTTGCCGTTGCGGTCGGAATAACTGGTAAGCACGCGCATGTACTCGTCGTTGCCGGGCACGCGGTCCTGCAAGATGAGGTCATCGGTGTAGCCACTGGCGTACACATCGCGAATGACCTGTTCCAGCTCGGCGCGATCGGCAATCTCGTAGGCCTTCTTCTGACCCTCGAACTCGTGCTCCCACCACATGATGCCGTCAGAGGGCTTCAGAATCATCGGAAAGGGGAAGTCGATCTGGTCGAGCACCTCGGCGGAAGCCTCACCCTGAGCGTTGAGCATCGCCATGGTAAAGGTAAACGTGTGCGGATACGGCACACCGTGCTTCTCGCACAGCTCGTAGAAGATCTCCTTCTTCTGGCACTGCTCGAGCATGCTGTAGGGCGCATAGGGCGCGATGACGTTCGAGGCAAGCTGGCCGGCGTCCTGGGCCTGCGCGGCAAGCGCGACATAGTTGTCGCCACAGCCCATAAGAATAATCTTCTTATCAGGATTGGCCTGTGCGACACCGTTAACGGTCTCGATCATGACCGGCATGGTGTCGATATCCACGTTAGGCGTGTAATCGATAATCTGGCTGCGATACGCAGGGCCGGTCTGGTACTTGCCGAAGACCAGGCTCTTAACCTGATACTCCTCGTAGAAAGCGCGCGCCACCGAATACGCGTTGATGTCGCCGCCGAGCAGCACGGGGATAAACTCGCGCTCTGTAAACTGCAATGCCATGGAAACTTCCTATCTAGAACTGCCCACACGACGGGCGGTCTTTGTGCAACTGATTTATTCTAGCGTGCCGAGCCGCCGGCACCCAAAGCTCCACCGTATCTATGGCAATCGGCGTAATTATCCAGCACGAAGGCGGCGATCACCGGTGTACGACAACGGGCAATGAACCCACCGTTGTTGTAGGATTCAACATGTTGCCCGCCCCGTCGAAAGGTACACTGTGCCCCAGGCTCATCCGATAACAACCCCATCATTGACGCCGCAAAGCGCGAACTTGCGGATCGTGCCCAGACGGCAGCTCCCCTACGCACCGCAAACGATGCTTACAACGGGCCTGTCCGCATCGTCTCAATCAACACGTCGGAGCACAAAGGCACGCGTAAGTCACCCGTCGCCGACGGGCACGACACCGTCGTCGAGCAGTTTGGCCTCGCCTCCGATGCGCACGCCGGGCATTGGCACCGTCAGGTCTCCTTTTTAGCTGCAGAGTCTATCCAGACGGCGCAGGCGCGCGGGCTCGATGTGCACGAGGGCGACTTTGGCGAGAACTTCACCACCCAGGGTATCAACCTGCTCTCACTCCCCTTGGGCACGCAGCTCAAGCTCGGCAGCGAAGTACTCGTCGAAATCAGCCAGATCGGCAAAGTCTGCCATACCCGCTGTGCCATCTACTATCTCGCCGGCGACTGCATCTTCCCCCACGAGGGCATTTTTGGCGTCGTGCTGCAGGGCGGAGAAGTCCATATCGGTGACGACGTCCAGGTGGTCAGGCTCGGCGACGGCACCTGTTCCTTCACTCCCGCCGAGGCACTCAAAGAGGTGGAGCGGGCTCGTCGCGAAGGAACCCTGTAGTTGCAAAACCCCACGTTAAGGTAGCTTTTACAGCCAAAAATCCCGTTGCAACAGGGTGCCGTAACGTTAAAGTTTAACTCTATGGTTTCTCAACAATTCACCATTCCCGCAGGTCAAGGCTAAAGCCTCAAGTTTAACTTGACCCTTTAGAACCTTTAAGGTTCAAGTTGAGGTCGAAAGCAGTAGTAGAATACACCTCGACCAATAACCTACGATTGATTGCAGAGGGACTGGATGCAGCATTCGAACCATCGCACCGCAGCGCTCGTCGCGTCGAAGCCGGCTCGTATCATCACGAGCGCCGCGCTCGCCGTCGCGCTGACGGCCACGCCGATGCTCTCCCCCGTCGCGGCCTATGCCGCCTCGCAGGCAACGCAGGATCAGCTTTCCGCCGCCCAGAAAAAAATCGAGGACGCTACGAGCGCCTACAACGACGCCCGAACCAAGCTCGAGGATCTGCAAAAGCAGATCGACTCCAATGAGGCGAACATCGATAAGATTGAGGCCGAGCTACCCGAGCAGCAGGCCAAGGCAAGCTCCGCCATGCGCGATCTGTATAAGTACCAGAAGGGCACCAGCCCCATCGTGAGCTTCCTGGTGAACACGCAGAGCTTGGGTGACTTTATCACCACCTGCAAATACACCAACCAGATTACGAGCTCGAGCGTCGACGAGATCGAAGAGCTTAACAAGATGCAGACCGAGCTCGAGCAGAACAAAACCGAGCTCGATCAGGCCAAGTCTCAGCTCGAGGGCGAGCAAAAGAATGCCGAGGACGCGCTGGCGCAGGCTCAGCAGCTCCGCAACGAGGCCCAAGCGAAGGCCGAACAGGAAAATGCCGCCGAGCTGGCTAAGCTCGAG
>USTC01000189.1 GCA_900557505.1 uncultured Collinsella sp. | reverse complement strand
CTGTTCTTGAGCAGGCGGCCGGCAGCTTGCGTGGCAAGCACGCCGGCGACCTCCGCGGAACGGTCCTTGTTGGTCTGGGCTACCGCGAGCCTGCTCTGCAGCTCCTTCCACTGTTTGCCCTGCATTCCAAAGCGCGGCGCAAGAGCGCAATAGCAAAAGATGGCGAGTTCGATAACGGTGAGTGCGATGGCGGTATATATGCCCGCGGGTTGGAATTCTTTTTGGTGGAACGCGATATCGTTAATCATTTGGAGCGGCAACATCAACAGGCATGCCACGAACGACATGACGAGTGCGGTCGCTGCGATCTTGGGGTATGTGCAGTACCGCTGGATGCGTTTCTTTTCTTGTTCGGTGAGCTGCTGCATGGGGCCTCGACTCTCATCGTTTTTCGGGGGCGATGTGCACACGCTCTTGAGTATAGATGAGTGGAGGATGTCTGTTGTTCATACATAGCGGTCAACAGCGTGCTGTTGGTGATCGTTTGATCGCGAACGTCGTCTTTTGGAGCATGAAGCCGCTGCCGATGCCCACAAACAGCAAATCGAAGGTGAATGGTTTCCCGAGAAGTGAACGACCTAATTTGGACCCCTGAAGCACCCACATTTTTCGACGCTAAAACCGCAGGATTTGAGTGATAAAACCGCAGGAATTGGCCTTCCAAAAGTGTCGATGCTTCGGAGGTCCGATTTCACTCGCTCACTTTGCGGAAAAGCTTTCACCTTCGTTGCGTGAGGCGACGGATGGAAGGGTGATTATCGTCAAGTAGCTACCTCTGCCTTGTGAATCATCTGAAGCACAAGGCATAATGCATGTGACAAAGGGACGGCCCCTTTGCCGCATTGATCTGAGAGTAGATGTTGATGATTCTATCGCTGGCCCCTATGGAGGGGATTACCGGGCATGTGTTCCGTCGCGTGCATGCGGAGTGCTTCGGTGCACTCGATTGCTATTACACGCCGTTTTTGCCGCCGCCGCGGGTGGGCAACCGCTTTGGCGGCAAGGCGTTTAAGGAGATCGATCCTGCCAATAACCAGGGGCTTAACGTAGTGCCTCAGCTGATGTCCAAGAACGCGGACGAGTTTGTGTGGGCGGCACAGGTGCTCGCCGACATGGGCTATCGCGAGGTCAATCTCAACTTGGGCTGCCCCTCGGGGACGGTTGTCGCCAAGGGCAAGGGCTCGGGTTTCTTGCGTAATCTCGACGAACTTGAGGTGTTCTTGAGCGACGTGTGCGAACGCTCGCCGTTGCCGGTATCGGTCAAGACCAGGCTGGGGCTGGAGAGTGACGACGAATACGAGCGCGTGCTCGATCTGTATTGCCGCATACCGTTGGCAGAGCTGATCGTGCACCCGCGCGTACAAAAGGACCGCTATACGGGCACGCCGCGCAAGGAGTTTTATGGCGAGACGCTGGAGCGCGCGCCGTTTCCGGTCGCCTATAACGGTGACATTTTTGATCTTGAGGATATGGACGCGCTGGTTGAGGCCTATCCCGGTACACGCCATGTGATGCTGGGGCGTGGCTTGCTTGCGAACCCCGCGCTGGCTCGCATGGTCAAGGGCGGCCCTGCTGTAACGGCTGCTGAGCTGCAGCGCTTCCACGACACGCTGTTTGCGGCATATGCAGAAGAGATTGGCGGTAATGCGGTCTTTCGCATGAAGGAGTGGTGGTTCTACGCCAAGTGCGCTTTCGCCGACCCCACTACCGTTCACAAGCTCGTACGTAAGACCAAAAAGGTCGACGAATACCGCGCCGCCGTCGAGCGCGTCTTTCGCGAGCAGCCGCTTGCGTCCATAGCCCGCTTCCACGGCTAGTTAGCCATTGGGGACGTTCTTTAACGACTAGTCATTTAAGAACGTCCCCAACGACTCTGTTGCACTAGAGCAGGTTCTCCTGTACCCATGCGATGATGTCGCTCGATTCGTAGAGTGGTTTGCCGTCGATGAATAGGCAGGGAACCTGGCGGTTTCCGCCGACGGCGATGAGCGTCTGCTCGGCTTCGGTATCGGTCGAGATATTGCGCTCGGGAATGGTCACGCCGTTATCGGCAAGGAAACGCTTGACCTTTATGCAATACGGGCAGCCGGTCATAACGTACAGTGCGAGCTCATGATTAGTAGCCATAGGTCTCCAATCGGTTGCGGTTTTGATTGAAATACCCAAAGCCGCCGCGGTCTATGCGCGGGCCAGCGACGACTCGATGGCCTGGGCCAGAAACGCCGTGGCTCCGGTGCCGCAGGGCTTGTCGTAGTAGTCAACAAAGCGCTGGTCGGCAATATAGCCGTGGGCGAGGCCCAGGTACGCTTCGTTCTGGGGTTCGCGTCCCCAGTTGAGACCAATCCAACGACGATGCATCGCGACAAGCTTGCGAGCCTCGCTTCCATCCGCATCGCCGTCGCCCATGGCAATCGAGAGTTGACCCAGAATAGCGCGTTCAAGTTCCTTCATGTCGTTCCATGTCTGAGGATCCATGTCCAGTAACGTTTCGTTTGCTGCATCGATAGCCTCATCGCCATAGCGCGCCCGCGCCTCGGCACCGTAGCGCTCCTCGTTTTCCTGCACGGTGCGCCAGCGCTCCAGTTGCGGCAGGACGGCGCCCATGAGCGAGACGGCTTCGTCGAGCGACATGCCGGTGTTTTGCGCCAGCCGCGGGGCACAATCTTCAATCATCGCCTCCATGGTGGTGTCGTAGGTGTACTTGCCGTGGTCGTAGCACCACTTGCAGTAATGATCGGTTGCGGTGCCCGCAGCATCGGTACCGCAGTCGTCGGGCGTGAGTATCATGCCGCAGCTCTGGCAATAATACTCGGGCATTTCGAGCAGGTGGGGCAGCGGCTCTCCGGTTACGGCGGCAATGAGCTTCATCATGTCGATACCCGGGGTGACTTCGCCGCGCTCCCAACGGCTGACGGCCTGGCGTGTGACGAAGAGCTTGGCGGCGAGCTGCTCTTGGGTAAGGTGATGAGCGCGACGGACAGCGATGAGCTTTTCTGCAAAGGCCATAGCGGCTCCTTTCTGCTGGTTGATGGCTTAAGCATACGCGGCGGCAGGCGCCCTTCCAAGCAACCGTTGGTTGCACGACGGGAGACCGCGGCGAAGAATTGCGCGCAACGCCCCACGCCTCCATGCCGTACAATGACCGGCATGGAACCTATTGCACACATACATACCGACCTGCCGCAGAAGTTCGGCATTCCGCGCAACAGCTTTTTGGCGCCCCATCTGCAGGGACGCATCGTCTTTGAGCCGGAATTTGCCTCCAATGCAGCGGTTGAGGGCCTGGACTCCTTCTCTCACCTATGGCTGTTGTGGCGCTTCGAAAACGGAACGCCCGGCGGCACGGCAAACGACATAGCTGCCGATGCCAAGTCGCAGGACAGGTCTGGCGCCAACGTCAAGTGGTCGAAGACCGTGCGCCCGCCGCGTCTGGGCGGAGCCG
>USTC01000188.1 GCA_900557505.1 uncultured Collinsella sp. | reverse complement strand
GAAGCCTCGACGTCTGCATCAAAAGGTCTGGAAGCCTCGCAGGTCAAGGACGACAATCTTAAGACGCTCAACGTCGGCAGCGACCTCTATCCACCGTTTGTGTATGCCGACGAGTACGGCGATATCGTTGGCCTGGACGTCGAGATATTAACCGAGGCTTTGGCCCGCATTGGTTACAAGCCAAAATACCAGCTGATCGATTGGGAAAAGAAGAAAGAACTGCTGGCGAGTGGCGAGCTCGATTGTGTCATGGGCAGCTTTAGCATGACGGGTCGCGAAAACGAGTATCGTTGGGCTGGTCCGTACCTTGCGAGCCGCCAGGTGGTCGCGGTCGATCCCGAGAGCGATATCTATACGCTTGCCGATCTTGAGGATAAGATCGTGGCGGTTCAGTCCACCACCAAGCCTGAGGGCATTTTGCTCAATCGCACAAATGAAAACGTTCCGCAGATCAAGGAGCTCTACTGCTTTTCGGACCGTTCATGCCTGAACCCGGCGCTCGTCGAGGGCCTGGTCGACGCCATCGCCGCGCATGAGTCCTTGCTGCTCACCTACGAAAAAGACTATGGCGTAACGTATCGCATTTTGGATGAGCCGCTGCTAGAGGTTGGTTTGGGCACCGCTTTCGATATCAACGATACGCGCGGCATCGACGTCAAGCTCACTCATGCCTACCAAGAAATGCTTGCCGATGGCACCATGGAACGCCTGGTGTCAAAGTACTTTGATGACCCTTCACCATTTTTGAATGTGGAGGGCCTGTCATGATCGATGCGCCCGACCACGCCGCTCAGGAGCGGGACAATCGTTCGGCAGGGGCATGGCTCCTTGTCGCTCTGCTGGGGATAGCGCTCTCGGTTGCTGCCGGCATGATGAGCTACGGTTACATGACGGCCCAAGCCGAGCAGCGCTTTGCCGACGTTGTCGATTACGTGGCGACGCAGAGCCTTTCCTACGATGCATTCAACAGCGCCTATACGACCAAAAACCTGATTCGCGTTATGGAGATCGCCGGAGAGGCTGCCCGCGATATGGAGCGCGACGGTTCGGTGGATAGCGCCATGCTGGAGCAATATGCCGACCAGTTCAACGTGAGCGCGCTGATCGTGACGGACGCATCGGGCAATTTGGTGTCCGAGTCCTCGACGGGCGATGTGGGCTACGAGTCGCTCGCTACGTATCTCAAAGAATCACCCGTGCTGGAGGTGGCAACTCATCCGCTTAAGTCTTATACCGCCCGCATCACGCTTGCGGATGATTCGGTCGCAGACATTGGCTGCGTGACTCGGCGGGATGGCGAGGGCATCGTTATCGCGGTAAGGCATCAGAGCGCGAAGGCGGTTGCAAGCAATACACTCAAACTGCAGAGCTTGCTTGATGGCTATGAAACCATCGATAGCGGCAATATCGTGATCGAAAGCGACGGCAAGGTCGTTGCGACCAATGCCGTTGAACCCACCGTATTGGGCGTATTCGATCTGCCTGCGACGGACGTCTTCATTGTCGACGGTATTAAGGATCGATGCCTGGCTGGTAAGGTCAGATTGGTTAACGCCGACGGCGAGTGGTATTTGGGCACATTTGGAAAAGCGCACAAATTCTATGTGTACACCTATGCCTCGGCGCGGCGTTACTTTGAGGTTGTCGCGGCTGTTGCTGCCGGCGTGCTGGCGCTCTACAGCGGTGTTATAGCCGTTGTTGTGACGGTGCGTCGCCGCGCTGATCGCCGACGTTTGACGGACTTGCTGCAGCAGGAGCGCGACTATGGCGACAAGCTGGCAAAGGCGGCGCGTGAGGCCTCGTCCGCCAACTCGGCAAAGACGGAGTTTCTGCGTCGCATGAGCCACGATCTGCGCACGCCCATCAACGGCATTCGCGGCATGGTCGAGGTTGGCAATGCCAATGCGGACGATCTGCAAAAACAGACTGAGTGCCGCTCAAAAATCTGGACGGCATCGGGACTGCTGCTCGACCTTGCCAACGAGGCACTCGATATGAGTCGCCTGGAGAGCGGGCAGGTCGACCTGAACCTCGTACCCATAAATTTGGTGGCCCTCAACTGTGAAGTGCGCGATATTCTGGAGCGCCAGGCCGAGGAGCGTCTGGTGACAATTATCTGCGACCAGCAGACGCTTAATCATCCCTATGCGCGGGTGAGCGTGACGCACCTCAAGCGCTTGTTGCTCAATATTGCCGGCAATGCCGTCAAGTACAACCGCCAGGGCGGCTATGTCCGCCTGGTGTGCCGCGAGGTGGAGCCAGCGGATGGCGTCCCCGTCTATGAATACACGATCGCCGATAACGGTATTGGCATGAGCGAGGAGTTCCAACAGCACCTCTACGAGCCGTTTTGCCGCGAGGAGCAACAGGTGGAAGGCGCCTCATCGGGGACTGGCCTGGGCGCGCCTATCGCAAAACAGTTGGTCGAGCTTATGGGCGGAACCATGAGCTTTACGAGCGTCTTGGGGCAGGGGACGACGTTTACCATCCGTCTGCCGTTCGAGAAATGCAAACGCTCCGAGATTCCTCAGGCAGTTCGCGCGGATGCGGGCGATGGCGATGCGCTCCAGGGCTTGCGCGTTTTGCTCGTAGAGGATAACGATCTGAATGCCGAGATCGCGCAGTTTACGCTCGGCCGTGCCGGTGCCGTTGTGACGCATGCTAAGGATGGCGAGTCTGCCGTTGAGGCGTTTGCCGCGAGCGCACCGCACGAGTACGACGTGGTGTTGATGGACATCATGATGCCCGGTATCGATGGCCTCGAGGCCACGCGTCGAATTCGAGCGCTCGATCGCGAGGACGCCGCGACCACGCCGATTATCGCCGTGAGTGCCAACGCCTTTGCCGACGACCGCAAACTTTCGCGCGCGGCGGGCATGGACGCGCACCTGAGCAAGCCTGTGAGCTCGCAAGAGCTCGTCGAGGCGCTTGCACACATAGCCGCCGACGCTTCATAAGCATATGGCCCGGTTCCAAGGTGGGTTGGAGCCGGGCCATATTGCTATTTGTGACGTCTGCTCTTGAGGCTTACTTTTCCTGAATCTGCTTACCGCAGAGATGCTCAATCGAAATCTCGTAAAGCTGGACGCCCTTAATGTCCCTGGCGATTTCCTCTTCGACTTCTTCGGCAGAAGGGTAGTACTTAAGCGCGAGCTGGCGGACTTTGTCCTCGATAAACGCGGGGGTGTCATTTGCCAGGCGACAACGGCCAAAGACCACGGTACTCATAACGTAGGGAGCCCAGTCACCGTCCTTGTACCACTCGTTGCCGTAAACGGTAAAGCAGACCTTGTCATCGCGCTTGAGTGCGTCGACCTTGTGGCCAGCCTTGGCGCCATGGAAATAAATCTTGTCGTGCTCGGCGTCAAAGAAGTAGTTGACGGGAATGGCGTACGGGTATGCGATGGTGACCAGTCCTCTTCTATCATTTGCTCGATACGCCACCATAATTCTG
>USTC01000187.1 GCA_900557505.1 uncultured Collinsella sp. | reverse complement strand
CGACTAGTCATTTAAGAACGTCCCCAACGACTATCTATCAATTCTAATAACGAGTTTATGGCGAAAATAGTCGTTAGAGTCGATTTGAACAATCTAATGACGAGAAGCCGTTATTACTTTGGTGCAAGGCGGTCGAGTGGTCCCTCGGACACAGAGGAAAACGGATCATTCAACACGAGCGTGGATAATCTCCCGTTTTTGGCTCCCGTGCGGGCTCAAAGTGGGAGATTATCCACGCTCGTTAGTTAAGCGTCCAAAAATCCACGCTCGTCGCTACTTGAGTCCCGGGAGGCGGGTGTAGGGAAACGAGCGCTCCAGGAATTCGGAGCAGTGGGCATAGTCTTTGGCGAAGTAGCTGCTGTAGAGCGAATCGAGTACGTATTGCACGGCGATGTGGCTCGCGAACTGCGTGATGCGATGCGTCATGCTCTCGTGGTCACTCACCGTAAGGTAGGCGGCAAAACCAGGGTGCAGGCGCGCGCAATAAGGCGTGCCGATGACGATGACCGGGACATGTCGGCTGCTGAGGATCGGCAAGATGCCCTTGAGGTTGGGGGCAAGGCCGCTGTAGGAGATGACGATTGCCGCATGGTCGGGGCCCGAGGCGAGCGCCGTTCGCACCTGGGCCTCGACACCGTCGTGGCACGTCGCGCTTTTACCGGCGGAGAGCAGGCGATCGCGGAACATTTCCGCTGGATAGAGGTTGTGCGAGCCCGTGTAGATGTCGACCTGTCGGGCGTTCGCGATAAGCTTGGCGGCGTGGTCAAGCTGCGTGGGGTCGAGCAGCTCCTGCGTTTCGGCCAGCGTGGTCTGGTAGAGCCCCTCCATGCGCTCCATAACCTGCGCAGGCGATACTCAGCTTATCGACCCGCGATGCAAAGGAGATACTCATCCCACGAGCACTACCGGGAAGGGCTCTCGATTCGAGCCTTCACCTTAGCAATTTGATCATTTGGCACTATAATCACCATAGGCATGCGCATAACGTTGCGCTTAATCAAGAGGAGAAAACGTATGGGTCTGTTTGATATGTTCAAGAAGAAGGCTGAGCCCGCCGCCGCTGCTGCTCCGGCCTCCATCTCTACTTCTGCCGGCGCCGACGTGCTGTGCTCGCCCGTCAAGGGCAAGGTCATCAAGATGGCCGACGTGCCCGATCCCGTCTTTAGCGGCGAGGTGCTGGGCAAGGGCTGCGCCGTGTGGCCCGAGGACGATCTGGTCTACGCTCCCTGCGACGGCAAGGTGACCGTCACCATGGGTCACGCCGTGGGCCTGCAGTCCGATAGCGGCATCGAGGTTTTGGTGCACGTTGGCGTCGATACCGTCAACATGAACGGCGACGGCTTCGAGGGCTTCGTCAAGGCTGACGATGTCGTTAAGGCTGGCCAGCCCATGCTCAAGATCGACCGCGCCAAGATCGCCGCTGCCGGCTACAAGGACTGCGTCGTCGTGGCTGTGTCCAACACCGCCGAGTTCGCCGACGTCGAGCTCGCCGTCGAGGCTGAGTCTGCCGTTGCTGCTGGTGACGCCATCGTTAAGGTCGTTCGCAAGTAAGCCGCGGCAACATAAGGGCGTTTTGGGGTGGTCGAATCGTTCGACCACCCTTTTTTATTACAATGCGGCGGAGCGTTTTATTGCGCGTTGGGCGGACCGGTAAACCGTTCGGACGCTAAATCGAGCCGACTGCGCCTTTGCTTTGCCGGGGGTGTTCGTTAGCGGCTAGTATGGCCTTATTGTTACGACGTGCACCGCGTCGGGAAGCGCGGTGCCGCTTGTTGGGAGGAATCTCATGAAAAAGAAGCTGCTGCTTGTGCCCCTGATGGCTGTTCTGGTCGCGTGCGTGGTTGTGCTTTCCGGCTGCGGAGGTCCTTCGGTTGAGGAGCTCATCACCGAGGATCTTACGACGCAGTTTGACGAGGTCAAGAACGGTGGCGACGACTTCCTCGCCGGCCTGGAAGAGGCTTCGGGCGACGAGTTCGAGCAGCTGGGCATCGATCCCAAGGAGTACGCCAAGAGCTATCTCGAGGGCTTTGACTACAAGATCGGCGACGTGACGGTCGACGAGGACAAGGGCACCGCGACTGCCGAGGTCACCATTACCTGCAAGTCCATGAACCAGATCGTTGAGGATTTTGCCACCCAGTACCAGGAGAAGGTCGCTGCGCTCGATTCGATGCCTTCCGATGACGAGCTGTACAAGATGGCCGGTCAGGTTATGGTCGATGTGACCAAGGCTGCTAAGACCAAGGACACCAAGGTCACCTTCAAGTACTCCTGTAATGACGACGGCGAGTGGTCTGCCGACGATTCTGCAACCAACGAGATGATGAATGCCATGATGAGCTAGGGGGTTACGGCGTTTTACCAAACGCCGTAACTGTTCGACGCTGCGCGGGCACCAGAGCGACAACTTGTCATTCAAAGAGGACGGCATGACCAGAAGGTCTATGTCGTCCTCTTTTCATGCCAATTTGTTCGCTCTGGTGCCCGCTCGCTGTCCGTCCTCTACCTGCGGCGTTGCCATGGTAGTCATTGGGGCGACACTTGGGGACGTTCCTTTTCTGCCGGCAGTTGGGGACACTCCTTTGGTGCAGGGGGCGGCTAAAAGAGTCCCGTCCCACATTAGCTACCCGTGGGGGGCGGCGAGCGGTTACTCGCCCAAGATCAGCTTGGCGAGTTCGTCCTGGGTGTCCACCACGTAGTCGGCGCCGGCGGCCTCCAGCTCTGCGCGGCCGCGGAAGCCCCAGCTGACGCCCGCGCTCTTAAGGCCGGCGTTGTGGCCGGTCAGGACATCGACATTCGAATCGCCCACATAGAGCGTGGTCGCCGGATTGGCGCCCAGCTCCTTCATCACGTGCAGTGTGACGGGCGCTTCGGGCTTAGGCGGAAACGCATCGACACGGCCTTGCACCAGCGCAAAGCGCTCGGAACCAAAGTATTTCTCGATAAGCGGGGCTGCCGAAATATGATCCTTGTTGGTGAGCACGGCAAACTGAATGCCCGCGGCGCGCAGACGGTCGAGCATCTCAATCGTGCCGGCGTAGGGGGCGGTGTGGTCCTCCTTGTGCTCGCCGTAGTAAGCCCTAAATTCGGCAAGCGACTGCTCAAAGGCGCGCCCGTCGCCCGCATACTCGGCGGGCATAAAGCGCTCGACCAGCTTGAGCATGCCGTTTCCCACCTTGTAGCGGTACTCGTCCACGGTAAACGTGGGCCAGCCGTGCATCTCGCAGGTGTGGTTGCCGGCGGCCGCCAGATCATCGAGCGTGTTGAGGAGGGTGCCGTCTAAATCAAAAATCACATGGGAAAAAGCTGCTGCCATGAAAGCTCCCGTCATTGGGTTTCAAAACGCACCCCATAATACTGGGCTTCCGCGTTGGGCGTGGTTGGAATCTGAACATCTCCAGGGATATCAAGCCACATCGCGCCAGCCGTGCAATTTCGCCCTAGCAAATTCTCGGCAGCTGCTCTCCCACGAG
>USTC01000186.1 GCA_900557505.1 uncultured Collinsella sp. | reverse complement strand
CATTGCCAAGCTCACCGATGTGTTCTACATCGGCGGCACCAAGTGCGGCGCGCTTTGCGGCGAGGCCGTGGTGTTTTGCGGCATGCACGCTCCAGCGCATCCCATTCCGCGCATTAAGCAGCACGGCGCGCTGTTGGCCAAGGGCCGCCTGACGGGTGTGCAGTTTGAGGCGCTCTTTACCGACGGCCTGTATTTTGAGATTGGTCGCCAGGCCATCGAAACCGCGCAGGCGCTTCGTCGCGTGCTGCACGAGCGCGGCTACCAGTTCTTCTTGGAGACGCCCACAAACCAGCAGTTTGTGATTCTGCCCAACGAGGACATGGCCCGCATTCGCGAGCATGCCTCGATCGAGTACTGGGAAAAGTACGACGAGACCCACACAGTGGTGCGTTTTTGCACCAGCTGGGCCACAACGCAGGAGGATATCGACGCGTTGGCGGCGGTTCTGTAGCCTGATGTAATGGCGAGGGGCCGCCTTGCGCTGGGTCTGGCGCAAGGTGGCCTTTGTTTTTGAGGGAGAAGGGTTGTATGACCGAGATGTCCGAGCCGACGATTCGCCTGGCGACGCCCGAAGACGCGTCGGCGTTGCTAGCCATCTATGAGCCGTATGTGCGCCAGACGGCGATTACCTGCGAATACGAGGTGCCGAGCGTTGAGGAGTTCGCCGGGCGCATCGAGCGTACGCTCAAGCGCTATCCGTATCTGGTGATGGAGCTGGACGGGCGTCCGGTAGGCTATGCCTATGTGAGTCCGCTCAACAGCCGCGAGGCATACGACTGGTCGGTCGAGACGTCGATCTACCTGGCGCGCGATGTGCGCCATGGCGGGCTGGGTCGCAAGCTGCATGACGCGCTCAAGCAATGCCTGGTCGCGATGGGCATCACCAACATGTGCGCGCTCATTGCCGTGCCGCACGATAAGGACGACGAGTATCTGACGCGCAACAGTCAGGATTTCCATGCCCATATGGGGTATCGCCTAGTGGGCGCCTTCGACCGCTGCGCCCAAAAGTTCGGCCGCTGGTACGACATGTGCTGGATGGAGCTGGTCCTGGCCGAGCGCACACCCAACCAACCCAAACCAACCTGGTTCCCCGACCTTCCCAAACCTACCATTTAGGGACAGGTTTATTTTGGCCGCTTTGTAGCGTCAATTCACCGCGAGAAGTACGGATTCACGCGTCTTTTGATGCGGATGGGCTTAATTTGGCTTCGATTTGGGTCCGTTTGGCTTCGATTCGAACTAAGTGAGTAGACTTTTTGGCGCAGGTCGAGCACAAGGCGTATCTGCCTTAGTAAAACCGCAGGTCACAGAGGTGACAGTTTTTGGTGTGCTCGACAGGTCACGAAAAGTCTACTCACTTAGATTTGCGGTACTGGATATTCTGAGCAGGAACAGTTGAGCTTGGACGGCGCGTATTGCCAGGCGATGTTGGCATTTGTGCCATGCTGGCTTGAGATTTAATAAAACCGCAGGTAAAACGTTCATCAGGTACAGTTTGCCTCGTTTGGTGCGCTAGCCGATGGGCTCGGTGTATTTGGCGCGGTCGGTGCGCTGGATGCGCTTGGAGACATGGAGCGGTCGGCCGTCGGTGTCGTACACGTAGTCGGTGATCAGGATCAGCGCCTGCCCGCGCTCAACGTTGAGCAAAAACGCCTCGTTTTGCGAGGCGTAGCACACCTCAAAGGTCTTATGCCCCTGTGCCGGCGCGCGATGGAACTCCTGTCGCAGCGTGGCGTAGAGCGAACCGTTGATATCGCGATTGATGAGCGTCTCGAAGCTTGGCGGCAGGTAGGTGGTCTCCAGGCACAGCGGCACATCGTCCAGATAACGCAGGCGAACAAGTTTGACGAGCTTGCTGCCCACGGCGGCGTCAAAGAACTTAGCTATGCTGCCGGCCGCCTTGGCAAAGCCCGAGTCCACCGTGCGCGTGGTGGGCTTCATACCCTGACCCTGGACCTGTGTCGTGTAGCTCGAAAACACCAGGTTGTTCTCGTGGAGCGCGGGCGTGTCGGCCACAAAGGCGCCACGCCCGCGCTCGGTGCGCACCAGGCCCTCATCAACGAGCACCTTAAGGGCGTGGCGTACGGTGCTACGCGACAGCCCCGATTCGTCCATGAGTTCCATCTCGGACGGCAGCTTGTCTCCGCGCGCGTAGGTGCCGGAGGCGATGCGGTCGCGCAGCATGCCCGCCAAACGCTCGTATTGGCTCAGTTTCTTTTTAGATGAGACGCTCATATTGCCAACCTATATCTAACTTGTATGCCTAACTAAGCAAGCATGTATTCAATACAAGAACAAAACTGCTGGTAACGAACAATCGAAAACCTTACCAGCAAAAATTCTAAGACAAATATAGCATACAACTAGTCGACATAACCAAAACATGTATGTAACTTGTATGCCATCGAGAGCATCAAACGAGAAGAAAGGCTGATGCACGATGACTACTCAGGAACAGGTTAAGGATGTCGTCTCCCAGGTTTTGGCTGACAAGGCAGACAAGGGCGGCATCAAGCGCGTCGTGTGGATTGGCGCTGGCGGATCCAACGGCGGCAACTATCCTGCCCAGTACTTTATGGAGCACGAGGCCACGCAGGTCGTGAGCTCCAGCTACACCAGCAACGAGTTCGTGCACGCCACCCCGGCCTACGTCAACGAGAACACCCTGGCCGTCGTCGTGTCCATGCGCGGCACCAAGGAGACCATCGTCGCCGCCCAGGTCGCCAAGGACCACGGCGCCAGCACCATCGCCATCTATGTTGACGAGTCCGGCCTCACCGAGGTCTGCGACTACAAGATCCAGTACGACAGCCTGGCCGTCGACGAGTCCTGCATGGGCCGCACCAACTCCGCCGTCGTGACCATGATCGCCATGGAGCTTACGCAGCAGACCGAGGGCTATGCCGAGTACGAGACCGCTATGGCCGCCTTCGACCTGGTCGACCCCATCTACCGCAAGGCCGTCGAGTACACCCGTCCGCTCGCTGCTAAGTGGGCCGAGCAGAACGCCGACAAGCCCTGCATCAACGTCATGGCCCAGGGCCCGCTCTTTGGTGCCGCCTACGTCTTTAGCATCTGCAACGTGCAGGAGATGCTGCAGATCGACTCCTGCACCATCAACACCTGCGACTTCTTCCACGGCCCCTTCGAGATCCTGGACAAGCGCACCTCGCTGTTCCAGCTCATCAGCGTCGGCCGCAGCCGCTGCAACGACGAGCGCGGCATCCGCTTCGTCAACCAGTACGGTGGCGAGCGCGTCTATCAGCTCGACGCCAAGGAGCTCGGCCTCAACGACATCAAGGACAGCGTGAGCGAGTACTTCAACCACCTGATCTTTGCCCCGATCCTCAACAACGTCTACATGCGCGCACTCTCTGCCGTCACCCACAAGGACTACATGACGCGTCGCTACATGTGGAAGCTGGACTACTAGGAGTATTAGTTACGCCGTTCTACCGAACGGCGTAACGGCTCGACGCTGCGCGGGCCGCATTTGGACAATCTGACGTTC
>USTC01000185.1 GCA_900557505.1 uncultured Collinsella sp. | reverse complement strand
CCGCCATGGTGCCGGAACCATAGGTCACGTCGAGCTTGGGCAGGGCCTCCCCCGCACGGGCGGCTGCAACAAGATCGTCCTCAAACCCCTCCGGGATAAAGAACACGCAGTCGGCGCTGCCCTTGGCGCTGTTGCTCTTGGACAGCGCGTCCGCAAGGTCGTAGGTGTCGCCGCCGACGCCCGTGACCAGCTCAAAACGAGAACCCAGATGCTTGGTAAGCGCCCGCGAAAGGTCGCTATTGTCGCGGTCGACCACGATCACGTTGGTGTCGTAGGGCTTGTACTCGGTAAGCTGCGACGAGTTCCAGCTCACCGAGGCCGCGATGAACACGCCCATGAGCGAGATGAACACCGTGTAGATGAGCAGGTAGAACGGGTGCGCCAGCGCCATGCGAAGCGCGGTCTTAAAGGTGCTCATAGCGGCTCCTTCCAAAGATCAGCGTAGCGGCGGCGACAAACACCAGCGCCATAAGGACCAGCGCGCCGGCGCGAACGGCAAAGGGGCCCAGGTCCTCAAAGAAATACAGGCGGTTGAACATGTCGCAGATGAGCTGGACGGGGTTGAGCCAGCACTCGACCGGGCAGGCGCGGGCAACGTCATCGGCAAGCGCCATCGCCGGCTCGCCGTAGAGGCCGGCGAACAGGGCGCACGTGGTGGCAAAGCCCGTGAGGATGCCCGACTTGGACGCCTTGCCGCCCTTAACGGGAAGCGTGCCCACAAAGAGCCCCAGGCCCGTGGCGGCAAGCGCGGAAGCGGCGCCACCCACCAGACACAGCCCCTCGCGCCCGCCAAAGTCGACGCCCACGACCAGGCGCACGTAGCCGATCGCGATCGTCATCGAGGCAAAGGAAACCAGCCACGAGCCGACAAAGATGCCGGCTAGCGACGCCGTCTTGGAAAGACCGCCCACACAGCGACGCGCACCAAGGCCCGACAGATTGGGCTGCAGATCGACGACGCTCAAGGCGGCAAACTCGGCAGACATCATCGCGACCAGGCCAAAGAGCGCGTAGTAGTAGACGACCGTACCATCGGGTGTGGTGCGTGTCAGGCTTACGCGGCGGGTGCCGCCCGCGAGCGACAGGGCGCGCGCAACCGCCTCCGGGTCGGCGAGCGCCGCCGGGTTGTCCTGGGCAATCTGGCGCATGAGCTCGGCATTTTGTGTATACGAGCTTGCCACCGTCTCCAAAATGCTGCGGTCGGTGAGCACCGTCGACGCACGCGAGCTGTCACAGCTCGAAAGCAATGTGAGTTTGGGCGTGCCCGCGGTATCCACCGTGTAAATGCCCGCGACTTCGCCGGCCTTGAGCGCTTTGCGCGCGGCAGCCAAGTCTTCGTACTCGCTCACATCGAGCAGCTGGTCGTCGCCTTCCTTGGCAAGCGAAGCCGCCACGTCCTTAAAGGTCGAGGCGTCCCAGGCCTCGTCCGCCACGACGGCAACCGGCACCGGATCGACCGTGCCGTCGGAGCTCAGGTTCGCAAACATAAACATGAACATCGTGGAAAGCGCGATGGGAAAGAGAGCGCCCCAGACCCACGTGCTCGGCCGGCGCAGCAGCGTCTTGACCGTAATGATAATGGTGTTGAACATGACTGCCCCCTAGTCGCGCAGCTCGCGGCCGGTGATCTCGAGGAACACGTCGTTGAGGGTCGGCGGCTCGCTCCACACGCGGCCGAGCGCAACGTCGGCAGCGCGCAGCGTGTCGAGGATGTCGACCAGGTTGTGCGGGCTCGCCTCGCAGGTGCAGACGAGCTCGCCGCCGGGCAGCTCGACGCTGAGCACGTGCTCGAGGGCGCACAGGCGCTCGACTGTGGCGGCCTCGACGGCGCCGACCTCGACAGTCACGCGCTCGCCCATCTGAATCATGCGCTTGAGCTCGTCGTTGGTGCCCTGCGCCAGCACGCGGCCGCCGTCCATGATCATGATGCGGCTGCAAATCTGCTCGACTTCCTCCATGTAATGGCTGGTATACACCACCGTGGCGCCCTCGTCGCGCAGGCGGCAGATGCCCTCCAGGATGGCGTTGCGGCTCTGCGGGTCGACTGCCACCGTGGGCTCGTCAAAGAAGATGAGCTCGGGCTTGTGCGCGATGCCGCAGGCAATGTTGAGGCGACGCGCCAGGCCGCCCGAGAGCTTGCCGGGGCGGAACTTGGTAAAGTCGCCCAGCCCGACAAAGTCGATCGCCTCGTCCACCAGCGCGCGGCGGCGCTTGCGGTCGTTGACGTAGAGGCTGCAGAAATAGTCGATGTTCTCGCGCACCGTAAGCTCATCGAATACCGCCACCTGCTGCGGCACCACGCCGATGCGGCGCTTGAGGTCGTAGCGGGCGGGTGTCATGGGCTCGCCGAACAGCTCGATGGTGCCCTTGTCGTAAGCGAGCAGCTGCAGAATACAGTTGATGGACGTGGTCTTGCCCGAGCCGTTGGGTCCGAGCAGGCCAAAGATCTCGCCGGGGGCGATGCTCAGGTTAAAGTGGTCGAGCGCAATAAGATCGTCGTAGCGCTTGACGAGGTTTTCGACGTGGACGATGTCTGTCATGAGGCGGCCCTTCCGTTGATTGCGGCCCGGTACGATTGCATCATCGCAGGAGCCTCCGGCGCGCACCAGTGAGCTTTGTCACGAGTGCGGAGGTCTTGGTCGTGCGGCCTGCCGACTCCCCCGCTATGCCGCGCGGGAGGAATGTCACGGTTGTCCCGGGCGGCGCCTCCCCCGCGCGCAGCATCGCGTACAATACCCGTATGAACAGGCTTTTCGACAAATCGATCGTACTGGCGTGCTGTATTGCGGCCGCCATGGGTCTTGCTGTGGACGCTCGCCTGGTCGCGGCGTTTTGCCTTGGCGTTATCGCCACCTCACTGGCCGAGGTCGCACAGGATGAACGCACGCGCCGTGCAAGCGAGGCCGCGAGCTACGTTTACATCATCGCGGCCGTCTTCATACCGCCGTTTGTGCCGTTTGCACCTCTCGCCCTCTATGACATCGCGCGGCGCGTGCGCCGTGAGCACGCCTGGACCGCGCTGGGCATTGGCGTCGCCTTTGTCTTTGCGCTCGTCGCGGACCTTCGTGCCGATGCGCTTACCGCCCGAACGCTCCTGCTGGCCGCCATCCTTTCGGTTGCCGCCACCTTGTTATCGCTACGCACCGCCCAGTTGGAGCGCGAGCAGCAGCGCATGCACCGTACCCGCGACGAGCTGCAGGAACGAGCCCTCGTGCTCGAAGCGCGCAACCGCGATCTTGCCGACCGCCAGGACTACGAAGTCGAGCTCGCGACGCTCGCCGAACGCGCCCGCATCGCGCGCGAGATCCACGATAACGTCGGGCACCAACTCACGCGCGCCTCACTGCAAGCCGAAGCCCTGCGCGTGGTCCATGCCGACGAGCCCGGCGCCTCCGCCGATTTCGCCGACGTCAAACGCACGGTTGACGAGGCGCTCCAGCTTGTGCGCACCAGCGTCCACGCGCTCAACGACAACGCCGTCGACCTTTCCGTGCAGCTCGAACGCATTGTTGAAGGCGCGCGCTCGGACGGCG
>USTC01000184.1 GCA_900557505.1 uncultured Collinsella sp. | reverse complement strand
GCTTATCGTGGCCAAGGCGCTCGATGCGCGCGGACAGGGTCGTGAGCTGGCCGCAACGCTCAAGCTCCAGTCCTGGCAGGTCAAGAATCACCTGACCTGGGCACGTCGCTTTTCGATGGCAGAGCTCGTCGCAGCGCTCGAGGGTGCCGTTGATGTGGAGCTCGCGCTCAAGGGCTTGGCCGATTCTCAGACCGCGCTTTTGCTCTGGATTACGAACATCTTGAGAAAATCGTGATGATACCTGCCTATTTGACAAATTCGTTCTATCCCTTTGAGGGGGAGCGTGCTATAGTAGGCGCTTGCATGACCTCACCGTGTCTCAGAGGTGTCATACATTTTTTGCAAGGAACTCGAAAGGAACTCCAGAAGTGGCAAACATCAAGTCTCAGAAGAAGCGTATCCGCACCAATGAGGCAGCTCGCATGCGTAACAAGGCTGTCAAGTCCGAGCTCAAGACGCTGACCAAGCACGTCCAGTCCGCCGTCGCCGAGGGCGACGCCGAGAAGGCCCAGGCTGCCCTCAAGACCGTCACCAAGCGTCTCGACATGGCTGCCGCCAAGCATGTTATCCACAAGAACCAGGCTTCCAACCGCAAGTCCGGTCTTGCCAAGCTCGTGAACAGCATCAACGCTTAAGTTGTAAAATTCACACCACACAGATTGCGCGCATAAATGGAGCCTGTTTTATGGAACAGGCTCCATTTTTTGTACCGCTCGGGTAAGATAGTCCGCATGAATACTTCAATTGACATTTCCCACATCCGCAACTTCTCGATCGTTGCACATATCGACCATGGCAAGTCCACGATCAGTGACCGCATCCTCGAGCTCACCCATACCGTCGATGAGCGCGACATGGAGTCGCAGCTGCTTGACACGATGGACATCGAGCGCGAGCGCGGCATCACGATCAAGTCCAATGCCGTCCGCGTGTCCTATGACGCCGACGACGGCGAGACGTATCAGTTCAACCTGATCGATACACCGGGCCACGTGGACTTCACCTACGAGGTCTCGCGTTCGCTTGCCGCTTGCGAGGGTGCGGTTCTCGTCGTGGACGCCACTCAGGGCGTCGAGGCGCAGATCGTTTCCAACGCGACGCTCGCCATGAACGCCAACTTGGACATTGTTCCGGCCATCAACAAGATTGACCTTCCCTCAGCGCATCCCGACGAGGTCAAGACCGAGATCGAAGACGATCTGGCCATTCCCGCCGACGATGCCGTGTGCGTGTCGGGCAAGACCGGCGAGGGCATCCACGATCTGCTGGAGTCCATCGTCTTTTTGATCTCGCCTCCCAAGGGCGATGCAAATGCCCCTCTCAAGGCTCTAATTCTGGATTCGTACTTCGATGAGTACCGCGGCGTCGTCGCCACGGTGCGCGTCTTTGACGGTTCAATCAAAAAGGGCGATACCCTGCGCATGATGCAGGCCAAGGGCGACTTCTTGGTCGACGGCGTGGGCGTCAAGCGCCCTGCCGAGACGCCGGTCGATGCCCTGACTGTCGGAGAGGTCGGCTACGTGGTCACGGGTCTGAAGGACCCCGAGGCTGTGCGCGTGGGCGATACCCTTACGTGGGCTTCGAACCCCTGCCCCGAGCCGCTGCCGGGCTACCGCGAGGCCAAGCCCATGGTCTACACGGGCCTGTTCCCCATCGACAACAAGGACTACGAGAACCTGCGCGACGCGCTCGATAAGCTGCATGTCAACGATCCGTCGTTGGTGTGGGAGCCTGAGACGTCGGTGGCACTGGGCTTTGGCTTCCGCGTGGGCTTCCTGGGCCTGCTGCACATGGAGGTCGTCAAGGAGCGCCTGGAGCGCGAGTTCAATCTGGACCTGATCGCCACGAGCCCCTCGGTCGATTACCACGTGTACAAGACTGACGGCGAGATGCTCGATGTCCGCAGCCCGCAGGATCTGCCCGAGGCCACGCGCATCGAGCGTATTGAAGAGCCCTACCTCAAGGCAAAGATCATCTGTCCGCCCGAGTATACGGGTGCCGTCATGCAGCTTGCTATCGAGCACCGTGGCGTCACGACCGATATGATCCACCTGACGAGCAAATCGGTCGAGATGCGCTTTGATATGCCGCTCGCCGAGCTCATCTTGGACTTCTTCGACCAGCTCAAGAGCCGCACCAAGGGTTACGCCTCGCTCGACTACGAGTTCAACGAGTATCGCCCCTCCGAGCTCGTCAAGCTCGATATCCTGCTTTCGGGTGACGAGGTGGACGCGCTGTCGTTTATTGTACACAAGGATAAGGCTTATGGCCTGGCCCGCGGCCTGTGCGACAAGCTCAAGGAGATCATCCCGCGGCAGCTGTTCGAGGTGCCTATCCAGGGCGCCATTGGCAACAAGATCATCGCCCGCTCCACCGTTAAGGCGCGCCGTAAGGATGTGCTGGCCAAGTGTTACGGCGGCGATATCTCGCGAAAGCGCAAGCTGCTTGAGAAGCAGAAAGAGGGCAAGAAGCGCATGAAGGCCATCGGTTCGGTCGAGGTTCCGCAGGAGGCCTTTATGGCGATTCTCAAGGTGGACGAGTAGATCCATGGCGCTTTCTGAATACAGCAAGCGGCTGCTGGGCGCCTATGCCGAGCAGCCGTTCCTTATGGCTCCCATGGCGGGCGTAACCGACCCCGCCTATCGCATCATGTGTCGCCGCCGCGGCGCCAACTTTGCCTACAGCGAGATGGTGAGCGTTGCAGGCCTTGCCTATGCCAGCAACAAGACGTGGCGCCTGGTGCTGCCGGCCGACGAGGAACAGCAGATTTGCGTGCAGCTCTTTGGTTCCAAGCCCGATCAGTTTGCGAGTGCCGTCGCTGTCGTCGAGGAACGCGTGGGCGATCGCCTGTCATTGATTGATATCAACATGGCCTGTCCGGCTCGCAAGGTCGTTACCAAGGGCGAGGGCTCGGCGCTTATGCGCACGCCCGACCTCGCCGAGAAGATTGTCGAGGCAGCGGTGGGTGCGGCGCATGTTCCCGTGACCGTGAAGATCCGCAAGGGTTTTTATGCCGAGGATCGCAATGCCGCAACGTTTGCCCAGATGCTCGAAGGGGCGGGCGCCTCTGCAGTTGCCGTGCACGGTCGTTGTGCCACGCAGCTCTATACGGGCCAGGCCGATTGGTCTGTCGTCGATGAGGTTGCCGAAGCCGTCGAGATTCCCGTGATTGGTTCGGGCGATGTGTTCTCGGCCGAGGACGCTGCTGAGCATCTGAGCGGTTCGGGTGCCAGCGCGGTGTTTATTGCGCGCGGTATCTACGGCAATCCCTGGGTGTTCGGCGATGCACGCGCCCTTGCATTCGATGGCACGCCGGTTCCTTCTCGCTCCTCGGTCGAGCGCCTGGAGGCTCTGCGTGAGCACCTGACGTTGACGCACGAGCTTCTGCCGCTTATGTCACGCGCCCGTACGTATGCAAGCTGGTACTTAAAGGGCATGCCCCATGCCGCCGCCTGGCGCGCTCGGGTGGTGCGCTGCTCCACGTATGAGGAGTTTATGGCGTTGCCGTTCTCATGGTGCGTGAGGAAATCCCACGCTCATTGACTGCCTTTTCCAG
>USTC01000183.1 GCA_900557505.1 uncultured Collinsella sp. | reverse complement strand
CTGCCGGTCGCCATTGTGTGCGGCTCGGGCAATCAGGGCATTACTTGCGCGCTGCCTGTTATGGAGTATGCCGAGTACCTGCGCTGCGACCATGAACGCCTGGTTCGTGCCGTGATGCTGTCCGATCTGATCGCCGTGCATATCAAGAGCTATATTGGTGCGCTCTCGGCGTTTTGCGGTGCTATTTGCGCCGCGTGCGGTGCCGGAGCCGCGATTACCTGGCTGTGCGGCGGCACGCGCGAGCAGATTGGCGCGACGGTCTCCAACACGCTCGGCAACGTGGGCGGCATTGTATGCGATGGCGCCAAGGCGAGTTGCGCGGCTAAGATTTCGGCAGCCGTTGACGCTGCGATTCTGGGTCACGATATGGCCATGCAGGGCCGCGGCTTCCGTGCCGGTGAGGGCCTCATTCAGGATACCGTCGAGCAGACAATCGCCAGCATGGGCTATGTGGGCCGTGTGGGTATGAAGGACACCGACGTCGAGATCCTCAACATCATGATTGGCAAAACCCAGGTGTGCTAGTTACGCGGTTTTACCAAACCGCGTAACCAGTTGACGCTGCAAACCCGCCAGGGCGGCAATCTGCCTTTCAACTTCGGCGGCATGACCAAAAGGTCAATGCCGCCTTGTTTCAAGGCACCTTGCTCGCTCTGGCGGGTTTTCGCTGTCGTTGCCAAAACATCGGCATTGTCTTTGTAAGGTGACAAAGGGACTGTCTCTTTGTCACCTTACAACCTGCGGCACTATTTTGTTTGGAGCGAGGGGTCCTACGACAGTTCGTTGGCTACTTGGTGTTCGTAGAAGGCTTCTACTACGGCGTTGAAATCGCGGGCGAAGTCTTCCATGGTTCCGCGCCAGGTGGCTCGGCTGGGCTTGCCTTGGCCCACATAGGCAGTCTGAATGCCGCAGGCGGGGCTGGGGAAGTCGCGTTTGGGATCGTTGCCCACCATAAGAACCTCGTGCGGCTCGAGCCCCATCACCTGAAGCTGCTCTAGGTAGTAGGTGGCATCGGGCTTGCAGCGGGTGGTGTTTCCCATGTGCGTGACGAGCTCAAAGGGGGCGTCGGCCAGATCGCCCCAACCCATACGGCACTCGATGGCCCCCTGCGGAAAGCTGGGGTTGGTGAAGAGCGCGCAGCGCAGTCCTGCATCCTGTACGGCCTGAAGCGCGGCGTGTGCGCCGGGCATGGCGTGGGCGTTGATGACATCGTCGTTCTTGTGCGGAAGAACTTCGCGGTCGTAGTAGGTAAACGCCTCGTAGATAAGTGGGTCCGAGAGGCAAATGCCGCACCGGCGCTCAACCTCTTCTTGGTAAAACTCAAGATTGGTGCGGTTGTCCGTGCCGCTGCGGCGATTGGCGTTGAGGTCGACCAGGATGGTGCCGAGGCGTGCCATCGTGCCACCGCGGCTGCGTCGCCCGATGTCCGCGAGCATTGACGAGACATCCTTAAAATACCGAAGGATGAATGCGTTGAGGTTGATGCTAAGAAGCGTCTCGTCCATATCGAAAACGACTGCTTTGAGCACGCGGGCACCTTTCTCGATAAATCGTTCTAGAATCGTTGGCTCCGGATACTTTACCTCAAAGGCGTATGAGCAAACTGCTTATCGTCAAGTTGTGGAGACAGCTGTCCATAAGATTACGAAAAAGTCTCCACACGAGTAAAAAAACGCAGTTCACGCTTGAAATCGAACCCATTTCCCCGTAACCTATACGAACGTGATTGCATAAGCGTCACATTAGTATCTGTCGGCTCCCGAGTGTTCCTAAACGTTGTGTGCTTGTCGCACCCTTCTGTAGGTCCTAGCAATCGGGGCCCCGTAGTTCGAAAGGGGTCCACCTTTGAGTGAGATTCAGAACTCGTCCATTTTCTCTCTTGACGATGTCAATGAGGAGGAGATGAACAACCTCATCGACGGTACGATTACCGACTTTGATGAGGGCGATCTCGTTAACGGCACTGTCGTTAAGATCGAGCATGACGAGGTGCTCGTTGACATCGGATTCAAGTCCGAGGGCGTTATCCCGGTCCGCGAGCTGTCCATCCGCAAGGACGCTAACCCTGCAGACATCGTTGCACTCGGTGATCCCATCGAGGCTCTGGTTCTCCAGAAGGAGGACAAGGACGGTCGTCTGGTCCTGTCCAAGAAGCGTGCCGAGTACGAGCGTGCTTGGAACCGCATCGAGGAGAAGTTCAACTCCGGCGAGAACGTCGAGGGCGAGGTTATCGAGGTTGTCAAGGGCGGCCTGATCCTCGACATCGGCCTGCGTGGCTTCCTGCCCGCTTCCCTCGTCGACCTCCGTCGCGTCAAGGACCTCACTTCCTACATGGGCACTCGCATCGAGGCCCGCGTCATCGAGATGGATCGCAACCGCAACAACGTCGTCCTCTCCCGTCGCGTCGTGCTCGAGGAGTCCCGTAAGGCCGAGCGCTCCGAGATTCTGTCCAAGCTCAAGTCTGGCATGCGTCTCCAGGGCACCGTTTCCTCCATCGTCGACTTCGGCGCCTTCGTCGACCTCGGCGGTATCGACGGCCTCATCCACATCTCCGAGCTTTCCTGGAACCACGTCAACCATCCTTCCGAGGTTGTCAAGGTCGGCCAGGAGGTCGAGGTTGAGGTTCTCGACGTCGATCTCAACCGCGAGCGCATCTCCCTGGGTCTCAAGCAGACCACCGAGGATCCGTGGCGCGCACTGGTCAAGAAGTACCCCGTCGGCGCTATCGTCGAGGGCACTGTGACCAAGCTTGTCCCGTTCGGCGCTTTCGTCGACCTGGGCGAGGGCATCGAGGGCCTGGTGCACATCTCCGAGATGGCCAACAAGCACGTCGATCAGCCTTCTCAGGTCACCCACGTGGGCGACAAGGTTCAGGTCAAGGTCATGGAGATCGACCTCGACCGTCGTCGTATCTCCCTGTCCATGAAGTCCGCTGCTGAGACTCTGGGCGTCGAGATCGAGGTTACCCCGCTGCCTTCCGAGAAGAAGGACGAGGAGACCGACGCCGAGTAAATCGGTTTGACGATCACTTGTTTTAAGGGATCCGTCCGCAATGGACGGGTCCCTTTTTGCATTTGCTGCTAAGGTGCGCGATGCTGCCCGGGCGCAATGCTGTCCGGGCTGTCCACAGGCTATTGGGTTGTCGGTGCATGAAAAATGCCGACATCCCGCCTCGGGGAGGAGGCGGGAACGCACCGAGTAGACGGAGGGGTGCGGAGCGCGGTCGCGTCTCGACTGACGACGTTGCCCATCGACGACCTTATTGTACTGTATAGCGTGGTTCTTGGTTTATCGTGTCGAACGCTTGTGTTGTGCCAATGCCTGCGGCGGTGGTGTGCTACACTCTTGCACTGCTGAGTGGGCCAGACGGTCGCGCGATGTGCTGCTTGCAGCACGCGTGAGGAAAGTCCGGGCTCCAGAGGGCGGGATGCCGGCTAACGGCCGGGCGGAGTGATCCGACGGAAAGCGCCGCAGAAAAGAAGACTCCCACCTGCGCCGCAAGGCGTAAAGGGAAAAGCTGAAACGGTGGTGTAAGAGACCACCAGCGTCGTGGTAACACGGCGG
>USTC01000182.1 GCA_900557505.1 uncultured Collinsella sp. | reverse complement strand
CTCCCCGATTTAAAACAAATCCCGCGAGAACGAAAAAGGCGGAATAGATGTGCAGTTGCGTAGCGGCATTCTTATTCATTTGGCACTTCCATCAACTAATTTTGCCGGGCCGCTCGCTACTGACTCGAAGCCTGAAGTGTTCACAGTTGATGTGAAGAGCGGTAAAGCTTTTGCACAGGGTATCAATGGAATACATCCGAAGCGTTTTCGGCAGTATCATCGGCGAAGGCGGGATTAGCCTTTACGCGGCGCTCACCCTCGATGTATTTGACGATTTGATCAATCGTCTGGTTGGCGCGGCTCTTGAGCTTGCGCTCGTAGAAGAAGAGGCCGAGCTTGCCGCGCATGCCAGACGTGTTGCCACCCGCACCCTGAAAATCCTCGGTATAGGTGAGCTCGCAAGCACCATCGCCAGCAGGTGCAGCCTCATAGCGCATGGTATTGATGCCCGCCGCATACTGAAAACAGACCTCATAGAGGCACGGGTAGTCAAAGTGCTTGATCTTAACCTTGATCGCCGTGCCCTTGGTCTTGCCTTTTGCGGTATGGACGCTTCTCGTACTTATAGCCGTTGAGCTTATTGCGGCTAGGACGTTTGCCCGTGGCGTTCTCGATATCCTGCATGATGGACCCCGCCAGAGCGTCAAAAAGCTCCTCCGGCGTCACCTTAAGCGTTTTGGTGAGCTGCATGATGGCTCCTTATTCGCTTGAACCGTTCGAGCCATTGTACCGCCCCAGGCTCTCCCATGCGTTGCGGTGCCATTTGGACGATTGAGGGCCTTACGGCCGAAAACCAACCAAATAGCACCATAAAGCCTGAGGTGGCTAAAGGTTGTAGGTGACTACTTGAGGTTCGGCGGGTTTGACGAAGATGGTTGGATCCGGCTGCTCCGCGCGGACGAACTTGACGGTCACGGCCTCAAAGCCCGCCTTGTGCAGAACATCAGCGTAGACGCGCGCCTGCAGGGCGTGCTTCTCCTGCAGCTGATCCGGCGTCTCGTCCGGTGTGCCGCCCGTCTTGTAGTCGATGACCAGCGCGCGCGACGGATCGGCCGGGTCGGTTGCCAAAGCGTCGATGGCGCCCTCGGCATATGCACCGTAGCGGGCAATGTCCTTGTCCTCACAGCCCAGCGAAAAGAACGGCACCTCGGCGCGAACGCACGGCCACGCGAGCAGGTCGGCACGAACAGCCGACTTGAGCCAGCGGTCCAGGGCAACGTCGAAGCGTTCGCGCTGCTCCGGCGTCAGGCGCCACAAGCGTGCCAGCGCATCGGCGCGCACAGCGGGCAACACGTCGGCACCCATCTCGATCAGCCACTGGCAGGCAGCATGGAACGCCGAGCCCAGCGCCATGGGGTTGCCGGCGGGCTCAACGGCGGCCACGTCTGCATCCGTCATCTCAGAACCATCCGACTCCGCATCATCGCCGGCCTCGTCCATGGGCACGTGTGCCTCGGCGGCACGGTCCTCGGACTCGGCATGCAGCGCCGCGGCAATTGACGAGTAGCTGTACGAATCGCGCGCCGGATACGGGCAGGTGCCCATGCGCACGCCCACCGCCTGGGGATACACGAGCTCAAACGCATCGGGCTCGGCGTCGGCAGGACCGGGCACAGTTGAGTGCGCAGCATTATCGGCGGCATCGGCATCGCCGCGGACAAGCCTGCCCTCGGCATCCAGAGAAGCATTGGCCTCAAACGACTGCTCGCCAAAGGAAAAGTCCGCGAGCGAAATGAGCTCGTAGTCGCCCGGCTGGGAGTTGTCGAACACCAGGCGGTCGGCATCGAGCTGCGGCATGTCCAGGGCATCCGTCGGCAAAATGCGGCGCAGCACGTCGTAGGTCAGATCCGTCTCGACATCGAAGGTCGGCGCCGTCACCTTGCCGCGGCTCACGCCGACATCCATCGCCAGAATGACCAGCTCGCGCGCTCGCGTCATGGCGACATAGAGCAAGCGAGCCCGCTCCTCGAGCGAAAGCTGCAGGTCGTGGTTGCGCAGGCGAACGAATGCCTCGGCGGGAGAACCCGTCGCGCAGACATCCTCCATGAGCTCCGGCGGCAACCATAGCGACGTGCCCTTACCCTTAAACGCATGCTCAAACTGCTTTTTGACGTCATCGCCCTTTACGAACGTGCCGTCCGCGAGTTTAACGCCGTCGAAGCGCGCCGGCAGCGCCACGACCTGCGCTCCGCCCTCGACACGCCCCATCTGAGCCGCACCCGAAGACTTACGCACGCCAAAGCACTCCGCAACCGCCACGACCGGATACTCCAGGCCCTTGGAGGCATGCACCGTCATGATGCGCACCGCGCCGTCGCCCTCCTCGTTGAGGGCACCTGGGGCCTCCTTGCCCGCCAAGAAGCGGTCGAAGGCAAGCGCAATGGAACGCGGCGAGTTACCGAACTCGGCCTCCGCCTCGGCCACGGCATCGAGCGCCTTAAGCACGTTGGCGGCAATGGCCTTGCCCTCGGGACCACGCTGTGCCAGACGCACAAACCAGCCGGAGGCGTTGACAGTATCGCGCGCGATGGCGGCGAACGAATCGCGGCCCACGCGACGAAGCGCATACCGCAGCACCTCGCGGGCGCGCGTCACGAGCGGCAAGTCTTGCAAACCCGGCACATCGGAATCGCTCATGATGCCCGCATCGATGTTGCGGCGCGAGGTCTCCCCCGTCTGGTCGTCCAGTTTGGTTGCCAGCGCCAGGAACTCCTGGGCGCCGAGCGCAAACATCGGCGAGGCGAGCAGCGGCATAAGGCCCTGCGCCGTATCGGCCGGATTGGCGAGTGCGCAGACCAGGGCACGCACCGTCTGCACCTCAGCTGCCTGGGCAAAGACCGAGCCGCCTGCGATCACGCAGTCGAGCTCTTGGTCGCGGAAGGCCTGCGCATAGACATCGGCGTTGGTCATGCGGCCCAGCAGCAGGACCATGCTGCCCTGGGGCTGGCCCGCTTTAACGAGTGCTTGGAATCGCTCCGCAATCGCGCGAGCTTTCGCCTGCGTTCGCTCCTGCGTACTGCCACCGGCAACGAAGATCGCCTGGCGGCGCGATGCCTTCGCCTTGAGCTTGTCCTCGCGTTCGTCGCTCGGTTCAAGATCCAAGAACCCCTGCATCAAACCACCGGTGTCGCCGTCAAAGACGCGCGCCACATAGCGCAGCACCTCGTCGTGGCTGCGGAAGTTGCGTACAAGCTTGACGAGCTCGCCGGCGGGGGCATCGGACGTGGCGACCGTCTCGGACGCCGTCGTCGAACCCACCTTGCGCTCCTGGCGACGGAACACCTCGACCTCGGCACCACGGAAGCGGTAGATCGACTGCTGCGCATCGCCTACGGTGCACAGTGCGCGCTCCCCCGCGCCCGTCAGGTAACGGATCAAATCGACCTGCATCTGGTCGGTATCCTGGAACTCATCGATCATGACCATCTTAAAGCGACCCTCATAGGCCGCTCGAATAGCCGGGTAGTCGCGCAGCGCCTCGTACGCCATACGCAGTAGGTCGTTGTTATCGAGCGCGGACTGGCCGGCCTTCAGCGCGCGATACTCAGCCTCCACGGAACGGGCCAGGCCCA
>USTC01000181.1 GCA_900557505.1 uncultured Collinsella sp. | reverse complement strand
TCGATGCCCATCTTGGAGCACAGACGTGCCACCAGGTAGAGGCCGATGCCCGTTGCGCGCTTGGTGGTGCGGCCGCTGTCGCCGGTAAAACCCTTCTCGAACACGCGCGGCAGGTCTGCCGCACACACGCCGCAGCCGTTGTCGGCAACGGTGAGCTCAATGCGCTCGCTCGCCAAGCCCTCGTCCAGCAACGCGCCCGAAAACACGATCTTTGCGCCGTCCTCACGCGCATATTTAATGCTGTTCTGAATGAGCTGGCCCAGAATAAACTCGAGCCACTTCTCGTCGGTAAAGACCTCAAAGTCGAGGTTCTCGCACACCGGCGCCACGTGCGCCGCGATAAGCTCACGCGCATTGGCCTTGATTGCGCCCGTCACCAAGGTCTTGAGATCCCAGCGGCGAATCAGGTAGTCACGCTCCACGACTTCCGAGCGCGCATAGTACAGCGCCTGGTCGATATAGCGCTCCACGCGAGCCAGCTCACGGCCCAGGTCATCCACACGTGACAGGTCGTCTTCGCTGCCATCCAGGTTTTCCAAAATTAAATGGGCCACCGCCAGGGGCAGCTTGGCCTCATGGACCCAGCTCTCGATATAGTCGCGATAGTCATCGGTCTGACGCCGGCCTTCGGCAACCTCGTCGCAAGCGGCTTTGCCCACCCGGCGCAAGACCTCGTACTCAAGCTCGCCCTCGGCATACGTCGGGCATTGCACCATCTCCTGCACCCATGCGGGACTCTCGAGCTCCTCAGCCGTGCGCTCCAACTGACGCAGAAAACGGCGACGGCGAGCGTACTCGATCACGATGCCGAGCATACCGAAGATAAAGGACACGCCGACCGCCACGACCACGATGGAAGCGGGTGCCCCGGCGACTGTCAGCACAAAGCAGCTCAGCAGCACGCCGCAGGTCCACACGGCGACGGGAAGCAGCGCATCTTTAAAGAACTTGCCAAACGACATAGCCGACCCCTAGACCGAATAGCCTTGGCCGTGATGCGTGGTCAAATACCCCTTGATGCCGATTTTTTCGAGCGTGGTGCGCAGGCGGCTGATGTTGACGGTGAGTGTATTGTCGTCCACGAAGGCATCGGAGTCCCACAGGTCCTGCATGATGACCGAGCGCGAAACGATCTTGCCCGCACGGCTCAGAAGCAGCGAGAGGATGCGCAGCTCGTTTTTGGTGAGCTCAGTACTGTCGCCGGTTGCCGTATTGGTGACCATGGAGCGGGCGAGATCGAGCTCCAGTCCCTTGTGGACGAGCGTGCTGCACTCGCCTGCCGCTGCGGTGCGACGCAGCAAGGCATTGATGCGCGCCACGAGCACACGGGCACTGTAGGGCTTGGGAACAAAGTCGTCCGCGCCGAGCGTCATGGCCATGACCTCGTCGATCTCGGTCGTGCGCGACGTGAGAACGATGATGGGAACCTCGGATTCGCGGCGAACCTCGTGGCAGATATGCTGGCCGTCCTTGACGGGAAGCGTGAGGTCGAGCAGCACCAGGTCGGGCGCGGCGGCGAGAATATCGCGCGAGACATGCTCAAACGATTCGCATGTCTCAACCTCAAAACCGGCGCGGGCAAGGATGTCGACAAGCTCACGACGAATGGGATCGTCGTCCTCAACGACATAAATCAGCGCCATGTGTCCTCCCATTTCACGTAACTTGCACCTTTCACACCATTATGCCCACGGCGTCGCAGAGATACGACCCCGTGGGCACCTAATGTGACAAAAGTGTTCGGCAGTCTTAAGAGAAAATAGGGGCCGACCGGTCCTAAACCGATCGGCCCCATCACTTCGACCTCGATCCTCTACTCGAGCGTACGCATGTACGCGGAGATAGCATCCAGGCCTTTCTGCAAGTCGTCGGTGTTATCGGAGTATGCATAGCCGATGCGCATGCTCTTGGGCTCCTCGAAGCAATCGCCCGGGGTGACGAGCGCGCCGGACTTCTTAATCATGTCGATGCAGAACGTCCTGGAGTCGATGTCGTAGTCGTAATACACGAGTGCGGTGGTACCCGCCTCGGGCTTGACGAACGACAGGTGCGGCTCGCTCTCGACCCACTTCTCCAGAACAGCAAGGTTCTGACGGACGATGCGACGGCTGCGCTCAAGGATCACGGAAGCGTTGCCCAGAATCAGCTCCGCCACCGACTCGCTGAATATGCCGGCGGAGATCAGGTTGTAGTCGCGATGCGAGAGCAGCGCGCGACGGAGCTCCGGGCTCTTGGTGACCGCCCAGCCCAGACGTAGGCCGGCGAACGACCAGACCTTGGACATGGATGCGGTGACGATGGCCTTGTCGTACAGGTCGATCACGGACTCGGAGTACTCATCCGTCTGAGTAAGCAGACGGTAGACTTCGTCGCAGAGCAGCCACGCGTCGTGTTTGCGCGCGACCTCGACAATCGCCTTGAGCGTATCGGTGTCGAGCAGGGCGCCCGTGGGGTTGTCCGGGTTATTGATGCAGATGAGCTTGGTATCGTCGGTCACCAGGGCATCGAGCGCGTCGACGTCGACGTGGTAGCCGTTCTTGCGATCGAGCTGAAGGATATCGACCTTCGCACCGCACATCTCGGGAATCGAGTAAAGCTGCTGGTAGGTGGGCTTGACGGAGACTACATGATCGCCCGGTTCGACGAGCGTTGAAAGAACCAGGGAGTTGGCGCCGGTCGCGCCGTGCGTGGGCACGATATGCCCGGGCTCGACCGTCTTATAGAGACGCGCGACCCCCTCGAGGAAGCCGGGCTGCCCCTCGATGTCTCCGTAGGTGAATCGGCGCGAGCACAGGCTATCGAGCCACGCCTTCTTGTCGGTGTTCGTAAGCTCGAACAGCTGGTCGAGCGTGAGGGAGTAGACGCACGTTTCCGCAACGTTGTAGGTGCACTTGGTCTCCCACTCGTTCATCCACTGCTCGACGGCGAAATCCTTGATCTGCATTGTCGCTTCCTTTCCTTGACTTTCTTACAGTTCCACCACGGCGCCCAGCCCCGCCTCGACGGCGCGGTCGTAGGCGATTTTCGATGCCGAAAGGTCCTGAACGGCGATGCCCGACGTATCGAACACCGTCACCTGCTCGTCATCCGAACGCCCCGTAGCCGCGCCGGCGATGACTTCGCCGAGCTCCGCTTTGATGTCCTCGAGCGTGATGGCACCCTCGGCAACCGGAATCTCCAGCTCACCGGACGTGACCGATTGCTCGCGGTCGTCGACGTAAACAGCGGCACGGGCGACAAGCGCCGAGGCGAGCTCCTGCTTGCCGGGCATGTCGGCACCGACGCAGGAGATATGCGTACCGGGGCGCACCCATGCATCGGGGATGATGGGCTTGGTCGCCGGCGTGATCGTCACGATGATGTCAGCCTCTGCCGCGGCACCTTGGCCGTCAGCCGTCGCCTCGATGGAATAGCTGGATGCCTCGCGAGCATGCTCGCAGGAGCCCAAGATATGGGCGACCTCGTCTCGCATGCGCTCGACGCGGGCCTCGGGCGCGGCATCGGAAACCGGCTCCCACACCTTGACCTCACTCACTTTGGGACAGGCGGCGAGGGCGCCCGCCACCATATAGATGCTCATGTGGCCGG
>USTC01000180.1 GCA_900557505.1 uncultured Collinsella sp. | reverse complement strand
CGGCCCGCCGTTCGTCAGAACGGCGGAACCAGAACGGCGGAACCTCTAGAGCAAAGTGACGCTAAAGCTGCGGACGTCCGTCTCGCCCAGCGCCAGCGTAACGGTGTTGACCTTGTGCTCAAAGACGTCATCCTCGGTGTCCATGGTGGTGTGACCGGTCCAAGGCTCGAGCGCCACAAACGGGGCGTCGTTGGCGGCAGACCACACGCCGATGTACTTAAAGCCCTCAAAGTCGATCTTGACGCCGTGGCCCGACTTGCGGCCGCGCAGCGTGAGCGTGGAGCCCGGGGTATCGGTGAACATGATGGCATCGTTATCGAAGCTGCGGTGCGTGATGGGCAGCACGTCCGAGTTATCGGGAGCCTTGTAGCTACCCTCGAACGTCATGAGGCCATCGGGCGTGATGATGGGGGCCTCGTTGGTCCAAGCCTCGGTAAATGCCAGCTCGTAGTCCTCGAACGTCTCGTCCTCGGCACCGGGGGCGGGCACGTTAAATGCAGGGTGACCGCCCACCGAGAACGGCAGGTCCACGTCGCCGGTGTTGGTGACGGCAAAGGTCTGCGTGAGCGTGGCGTCGCCGGTTAGGGCATAGGTCATGTTGAGCTTAAAGTGGAAGGGGAAAGCCTTGAGCGACTCAGGCGTATCGGTGATCTCGTAGGTGACGGACGAGCCGTCCTCGGAGACCTCGACCAACTTGTGCTCGACGATGCGCGCGAGTCCGTGGCGCGGCATCTCGCAGGTGCCAGCCGCAGACGTCGCCGTGTTGTTGCGCAGTGAGCCCACGATGGGGAACAGAATGGGCGCATGCTTGCCCCAAAAGGCGGGGTCGCCCTGCCATAGATACTCGTTGCCGTCGAGGGCAAGGCTCGTGAGCTGGGCTCCCATGGAATCGATGGCCGCGGTGAGGCCGCCGCGCTTGATGGTGGTGACGGTAGACATGCTACTTCCTCCAAAAGTAAACAATAGTGTCGAGGGCTATTGTGCCACTCTTGTCGGCAAGGAGAAGCGGCAGGCGCAGTTATTGAGCGATTGCGTAAAGGTCGAACCCGCCCTGCGGTGTGCTGTCGACCGTATCGGGCGCCTGCGAGTTAAAGCTCACGGGAACCATGCGCTTTGAGGCGCGGAAGCGCGTGCCATCGGTGGCGACGGGCGGTTCGTCGACGGTGAGCTCGTAGTCGCCGGGCTTGAGTTCGATGCCGTCGCCAGCGGAGTTGACATATTGATACTCGTCAATCGCCTGCCCCCTGAGCGTGCGGCCCACGATATGGATGAGCATCTGGCTGTCGCCGCGCGCGGTGTCCCACGTCGCGCCGTCCTTGACCTCGACCGACACATGTACCGAGCGCGTGCGGCTGAGCGATTGTTCGACAGACATCTCGACCTTGGCGGCATCTTTGCGCTGTTGCTCCACATGGCTCCAGACATTTCCGATCGCCGAGCAAGCGATGACGCCGGCCATGAAGGCGATGAGGATGGGGCCGAGTGGCGAGCGGCGGCCAGCATCTTCCTCGCGAGCCAAGTCGGGACGATGCGTGGGCGCGGGCGCCCGGGCACCCTGCGCGGGCACGTCGAGTATGCTGAAGGATGCCGTGCTGCCGGGGTCGATGTTATGGCGCGGCTGCGGGGTCTTGGCCGGCGAGATGGACATGTCCGCCGGCTCGCCGAGCGTGGCCGTGGCATCGGCCTTAGCCTCATCGGCCTCGGCTTGGGCCCAAGCCTGCTCAAAGGTCAGGGGCTCGGCGGCATCGGAGGCGGCGTCAGGCTCGACAGCGGCATCGTTGCCGGTCTCGTCCTCGTCGCTCGACACGTCACGCGGCGCGGGCTCGTCCCACTCCTCGTCCGGAGCCTCGCCCTCGCTATACCACCATTCAAAGTTATCGATATCCATACGGGGCGCCCCTTAGGCCTCGCAAATAAACACTTACTAGCCTTATACCCCCAGACGGCGCTGGAGCTCGCCGGCACAGACAGGAAAACCGTCACAACATTCGACGCTTTTCCTCGATTTCGAGATTTTTGCCGAATGTTGTGATGGTTTGGGCGACTGGCTGGCAGCGCAATGTGACAAAGGGACTGTCTCTTTGTCACATTCTGTTAGAGTTGCAGGGATTGAATCCCGCTTATTCATGCGACATTGGAGTGACAACCTTGACCGCCGCAACCACGCCTAAAAGCAAGTCAACCGCCGCCGCGCTCTCCCCCGCGCGCACCAAGCTCTGCCTGGCGCTGCTCGTACTGTTGGGATTCTCGCTCGGCTGCTCCGAATTCGTGGTTATCGGCATCGAAAGCGACTTGGCGACGGAACTCGGCATATCGCTTGCCACTGCGGGCCAACTTATTAGCGTGTTTGCGCTCGTCTACGCTATCGCCACACCGGTGCTTGCGCTCAGCACGGGACGCTTCCGCCGCTACCAGCTGCTCGTGTGCTACAGCATCGTCTTTGTGCTCGGCAACCTGGTCATGGCGTTGGCGCCCAACTTCCAGGTGCTGTTTATCTCGCGCATCATCCTGGGCTCCGTCTCGGGCGCACTGCTCGCCGTGGGCGTGACGTACATCCCCGAGCTGCTGTCCCCGCAGCAAACTTCGCTTGCCATCTCGGTAGTATATGGTGCGTTTTCCGTGGCAATGGTCTTTGTCACTTCGATCGGCAAGTTTGTAGCCGACACGCTTGATTGGCATGTAGCAATGTACGGCACGCTGACCTTTGCCGTTCTGATCTGCGGAGCGCTCGTGGCGTTTATGCCGCGCGCTGGGCAAACCGACGAGCCTGCCACCTTTCGCGAGCAGGCGGGACTTCTGCGCGAACCGAGCATCATCACCGGCATGCACATCTTTTTGTTTGGCGTGGGGTCGGTCTACGTTTTCTACGGCTACGTGACGCCTTATCTTGAGCAGGTGCTGGGCATGGGCACGGTCGAAGCCAGTACCACGCTTATGGCCTACGGCGTGTTCTGCCTGATCTCGAACATCCTGGGCGGATGGATCGATGCGCGCTTTGGTATGAAGGCGCTGCTTGTGACGTTTGTGCTGCAGGCTGCGGCGTTACTCGGGCTGTTTGCTGTGGGCGGCACCATGCCGCTCGCGCTGGTCTTTGTTTTTAGCTTGGCGCTGCTCATGTACCTGTTCTCGGTATCGTGCATCACGCACTTTATGGACGTGGCACGCAGCCGCCATCCCAAGTCGATGGTACTCGCAAGTTCGGTGGAGCCCATGGCGTTTAACGTCGGCATCTCGTTTGGCACCGCAGTGGGCGGCGCCGTGGTAAGCAGCGTTGACATTGCGCACGTGGGCGCCGTGGGCGCCGCGTTCTCGCTTGTGGCCTGGGCGCTCACGCTGGTGACGATTAAGTTGGCTCGCTGGGAGCGCAAGCGGGCGCAGGCGTAGGCGCAGATGCGATACTCGAGCTTGATGATGGCGATCGAAAGGAAACCGCATATGCAACGCGTACTGTTTATCTGCCACGGCAACATCTGCCGCTCGACGATGGCTGAGTCGGTGTTTACCGAGCTGGTGCGCCGCGCTGGACGCGAGGGCGAGTTTGTCATCGATTCCGCGGCGACCTCACTGAGGAGATCGGCAACCCGCCGCAC
>USTC01000179.1 GCA_900557505.1 uncultured Collinsella sp. | reverse complement strand
ACCAATCGCCGTCGCGACCTCGGCAATCTTCACAGAGAGCAGCTCGCGGCGCGCCGGCGTGAGCTTTTTGGAATCGTTGATGCCCCAGACGCGCGGCTCCATGGGAAGGCATACGGCGCACACCGTCAAAGGACCGGCCACCGATCCGCGACCCACCTCGTCGACACCAACGACCACCCCATCGCCACCAAGCTCATGCATAAGCTCGTACATGTCATTGACGCGCTCGCGCTCGGCAAGTTCCTTGGCATGGCGCTTAAGAGCACGCTCGCAAGCCTTGATCACTTGCTGGCGCGGATCCTCACGATAATGCTCCACGAGGGCGGGAATCTCCTCAAACGTGGCGCTCGCCAGCTCGCCTGCAACCTGCGATGCCGAAACCGAGCTCGTCATGTTGGCCATATCGGGGCCTCCTTGCATGCAAATCAGATAAAAAGAAGGGCCACCCGAAGGTGACCCTTTTGTCCAAACGAGTGGACAGACGCTGCGATCTTCTTAGCGCTTCTCGGGGATGCGAGCAGCCTTGCCCACCTTGTCGCGGAGGTAGTACAGCTTGGCGCGACGGACGCGACCATGACGGACGACCTCGAGCTTGGCGATCTTGGGGCTGTGAAGCGGGAAGGTACGCTCAACACCGACACCGAAGGAAATCTTGCGGACGGTGAAGGTCTCACGGGCACCGGCGCCGGCCATGCGGATGACGTCACCCTGGAAAACCTGGATGCGCTCGCGGTCGCCTTCCTTAATGCGGTAGTGAACCTTGACGTTGTCGGCAACGCGGACCTGCGGGATGTCCTCGCGGATCTGCTGACGCTCGATTGCGCGGATGTAATCCATGTGCAATTCCTTACTCTTCTAGAGGTGCCGTACCACCTTGGCCGGCACGTAGTTGAACAAACGTATTCGAGTATACACGCCACGACCTTGGCTGCAAGAACTATTTTGTCCGTGCGCAAAAAGACAAAAACACGCACTCTTTCTGCACTTATGCGCCGTTCGCAGCATCAGTCGTCGGCGTCGTCACGGTCGTTCCGGGCGCGATATAGCCGTATTCGAGCAGCACCGAAAGCGAATGCTGCTTCCAGGTGGCAAGCTCTTCGTCATTATAGTTGTCATGGACCCATTCACTCATCGCGTCCTCGGCGTCTTGGGGCACCAGGTCCTGGCTGTCCGCCATCAGGTACAGGATGCCCAAGATGTCGAAGTCCTGCTTGGTCATCTCTTCCTTGTTTGATGTGCTGATGAGGCCGTGATCGATGCCGTAGCGGCAGATATCGGTCAATACGGTAACGAGGCCCGTAGGAATCGGCGAGGCATCCTTCGCGGCAGCGGGCGCGGTGTCGTCAGTCGCTGCAGCGGCATCGTCACTCGACGGAGCAGACTCGGCCGCGTTCGCATCGGAAGCTGCCTGCTCTCCCTGGGCAGAAGCCGCGCTATCCGTCGTTGCCGAAGAATCCCCCGTGGAGGCGGACGTAACGCTCACCGGTGTCTCGACCACGGTCGTCATCGGGTCGACCGGTGCGGGTGCGGCGATGACCTCGGCCCAATCGGAATACACGCCGTCAATAAAGGCGCGAACATGGAAGGTGCCCGGTTGCGAGATGGTCATCGTGCCGTCCGTCGCGACCGAAATGCCCTTGCTCTCGAGCTCTTGGGCCTCCCAGCTGCAGACCCTATCGACCTCCTTGCCCGTCGTGTCATAGACCGTAGCCGTCAGGCCTTCGATGCCGTTGAGATTTTCCTCGACGCCGACGACGGTCTGCGCCGAGCCCTCGAGTTTGATGCTACCGTTAAACGGCTCGGGCGCCACGTCGCTTACCTTATATTTGTAGGCCGCGGCGTCAATCTCGTCATTGGTCGAGACATGCCCGTTCACGTCCACATAGGTGTCCTCGGGGATAAAGTACTTTACGTAGGCGGTACCGGCCTTTTTACCCACTACGACTTGCTCGTGGGTAACAGGGTCGGTCTGGATCTCGATGACGTCGGACTTGCATTCCTTGCCCTTTTTGTCGACCACGCGCCAGTCGCCCGACGACTTCACAAAGCCGTAGTAGTCAACATCGTCCTCGTCCCTTGCACGCACGCGATAGGAAGAGATGGGGTCTTCCTCTCCCACCGTAAGCCTTCTGGTCTTATCGGTCTGCAGCGACACCAGAATCTTGGAGATGGGCTTAATGGGCTGCGGCGTGCCCAGCTGCGTATCGACCGTCACCGACTCAAACGACAGATTGGAACCCGTAATGGACATGGGGTAGGTGGCGGCCATGTCATTGAGCACGTTGCACGTGCGCGGAGCGCCACCGTTGCGCGAAGGCACCTCGCGATCGGCCAGGACCGAATTCCAATCGATGGCTCGCACCATGTGGTTGTTGGTGCGATGCGACCAACTCGTGACGTTTCCGGCGGTGGTATCGTAGCCGTCGTCGCCACGATGGGCAATTGAGCGCAGGAACAGATTCTGCACGGCGTCGGTCGACTGATCGCCAAAGGTAGTGTAGAACGAGCGCTGGTCATAACCGGCGGTATGGAACTCCTGCACGGCGGCGTTGTCGTCGTAGCACTCACCGTTCATGTTAAAGATGATCACGTCGAACGTCACGCCCACCGGCTGGTCATAGTCCTCGGACAGCGTCGTGGTAGAACTCGTCTGCTTGCTATTGACCTGCGTGTGCGCCGGGATCGTCATGTTGACGGTGACCGACTGATTGTCCGTCGTGGTGATCGACTGTTCCTCGGTCTTGCTCGCCTCCCACAACTGGGACATCGTGGTTTCGGCCGAAAACGAAGTCTCGATCTCCTCGCTCGCTGTTGCGGGCACGCCCAGCGACTCCTTAAGGCTCACCGATGCGCCCCACGAGCCGCCTTTGGAATACGATGCGGATTCAGAAGTGCTCGTGCCGACCGTCTCCTCGGTACCGCGGGCGAGCGTGATGCTCTGCGAGGCGTCCTCATAGCCGACGTTAAGTGCCGAGGTAACGAGCTCCTGCTCAGTCTTAGAATCGACAAAGGAATAGCCCGGCGCGTCCTCGGGCGCACAGTTAAGTTTGTTCACGCTGTTGAGCTGCTGAACTCTAAAGTTATAGAACGCGATGCCAAAGCCATTGAAATCGTACTGATAGGTGCCGCCGAGCTTGTCGACACAAGCAATGGTGGCATAGATGACGTCCTGCTCAGTCGTGTCTTTCGACAGTCCGTCGAGCGGCACGTTTTTACGGAAATCGGAGCCCTTCAGCTTGTGACCGATACAGCCGGCGATATCGTCGGTCAAGCGCTCGTAGACCGCATTGAGGCTTTTTGCAGATGTCAGACCACTCTGCTTCGATTTGTCGGCACCATCGGAATGCTCACCGTTGCCGCCCGAAAGCGCATCATAGAGATAGATGTAGTGACCCTTACCAAAGTCCTTCTCAAAGCCCTTGCCGGCGTGGTCCCAGTACAAAAAGTCCCCGGAGTCGTCGCCTCCACCATAGCCAAGGATGTTATAGGCAAGCGCTGCCCAGTTGGGCAGCACCTTTTTGACGGCGGCCGTGTAGAACGAGACGTTGTCGTACATCGAGGTACGGCCCTCGAGCTTGCCGTCATCGATATCTACAAACGT
>USTC01000178.1 GCA_900557505.1 uncultured Collinsella sp. | reverse complement strand
CAGCAGGCAAAGCTGTTCCCGGGCATCAAGCCGGGTACGATCCACGCCGAGCACGCCTGGTGGTTTCCCGAGGCCGAGGGTGCCGAGCCTGCCGCTGCCGCTGAGCCTGTCGTCGAGCCTGAGCCTGCTGCAGAACCGGAGCCCGAGCCCGAGCCGGCAGAGCCCACGACGGCCGACCTCTACGCCCGTCGTCCCCGCAAGCGCAAGGCCGTCGTCGACCAACTTGCCCGCGAGCTCGAGGCCGAGGACGACGCCGCTGCCGCCGATGCACCGAAGGGAGGCGATGAGTAATGCCTATCGGACCTGCGCGCATGCCGCTCTTCGATCACCTGGGCGAGCTCCGTCGCCGCCTGACCATCGTGGTCGTGTCGGTGTTTGCCGCCGCCATCGTGCTGTATTTCGCCACGCCCGTGGTGCTCGACATCCTGGAAGACCCCATCCGCTCCTTTGTGCCGGACGGTAAGTTCTACATCACCACCACGCTCGGCGGCTTTGGCCTGCGCTTCTCGCTGGCCATCAAGATGGCCGTGGTCATGTGCACGCCCATGATCATCTGGCAGATTCTGGCATTTTTCCTGCCGGCACTGCGTCCCAACGAGCGCAAATGGGTCGTGCCCACGGTGCTCGCCTCGACGGTGCTGTTCTTCCTGGGCGCCATCTTCTGCTATTTCATCATCATCCCGGCGGGCTTTGAGTGGCTTATCGGCGAGACCTCGGCCGTCGCCACGGCGCTGCCCGACCTGGAGAACTACGTCAACATGGAGCTGCTCTTTATGATCGGCTTTGGCGTGGCGTTTGAGCTGCCGCTCATCATCTTCTACCTGTCCGTCTTCCACATCGTGTCCTACGCGGCCTTCCGCGGCGCCTGGCGTTACGTGTACGTGGGCCTGCTTGTGGGCTCGGCTGTGATTACGCCCGACGGCTCGCCCGTTACGTTGGGCCTCATGTATGGTGCCCTGCTCTCGCTCTACGAGATTTCGCTCGCCATTGCCCGCGTGGTCATTACCGCGCGCGAGGGCAAGGAGGGCTTGTTTGTGAGCCGTCTGGACCTGTTCTCGGACGATGAGGACGACGAGGAGTAAATCGGTATGCACGAGGTTGGCATTGTCAACGGCATACTCGATACAGTGATTCGCGCGGCGCGTGGGGCGGGGGCCTCGCGCGCCGTTTTGGTAACGCTGCGTATCGGGGATATGACCGAAGTTGTGCGCGAGGCGCTGGACTTTGCGTGGGAGACATTTCGCGATGAGGACCCGCTCACGCGGGGCTGCGAGCTCGCGGTTGAGGAGATTCACCCACAAAGTGAATGCCTGGACTGCGGCGAGGTCTTCGACCACGATCGCTTCCACTGTCGCTGTCCCCAGTGTGGTGGTGCCAACGTGCGCCTACTGCACGGCCGCGAGCTCGATATCGCGAGTATCGAAATCGAAACCCCCGACGATTAGCCCGCTAGCCATCTGGTGATGGGGTATAAAGGGGCCAAAGTAAGGAGCGCTAAGTATGGCTGAGAAAACGATTGATATCGCGTCGCCGATTCTGTCGCGCAACGAGCGCCTGGCAGATCAGCTGCGTCAGCGATTTAATGAGACAAACACCTATGTGATCAACGTCTTGTCGAGCCCCGGTTCGGGCAAGACCACCACGATCCTGGGCACCAACGAGCGCCTGCGCGACAAGGCCGGCCTGCGCTGTGCCGTCATCGAGGGCGATATCGCCTCGGATGTCGATGCCATCACCATGAAGGAAGCCGGCATGCCCGCCATCCAGATCAACACGGGCGGCCTGTGCCACCTCGAGGGCAACATGATCATGGAGGCGGTTGACGCGTTCGATCAGGCGGTGGGCCTTCAAAACATCGACGTCATCTTTATCGAAAACGTGGGCAACCTGGTCTGCCCGGTCGACTTTGACTTGGGCGAGAACCTGTCCATCATGATTCTCTCGGTGCCCGAGGGCGATGACAAGCCCATCAAGTACCCGGGCATCTTCCAGCACGCCGGCGCGCAGCTGCTCAATAAGGTCGACGTGGCCCCGGCTTTCGATTTTGACATGGATAGGTATACTAGGACACTCAATGACCTCAATCCGCAGGCGCCGCGGTTTGCCGTGAGCGCGCGCAAGGGCGAGGGCATGGATGCCTGGTGCGATTGGCTCATCGGGCAGATCGAGCAAGCAAGGGCGTAAATCGGCCGCCATACGGGCGGGCGTAGCCGCAGAGACACGAGATAGGAGCCTCTTTTGAAGCTCATCATCGCCGAGAAAAACGACGCCGCGCGTCAGATCGCCGAGCGTCTGTCCACGGGTAAGCCCAAAAAGGACAAGGTGTACAACACCGCCATCTACCGCTTTGAGTGGAAGGGCGAGGAGTGCGTGACGATCGGCCTTGCCGGTCACATCCTTGCGCCTGATTTTTGCGACAGCGTGCTGTTCGATAAAAAGCTGGGCTGGTATTCGGTCACCGAGGACGGCGAGATACTGCCGGCCGACATGCCCGATGGCCTGGCGCGTCCGCCTTACGACACCAAGCGTAAGCCGTTCCTTGCCGATGGCATCTCCATTAAGGGCTGGAAGCTCGAGAGTCTGCCTTACCTCACCTGGGCGCCCGTCATTAAGTTGCCGGCTGAGAAAGAGCTCATTCGCTCGCTTAAGAACCTCGCCAAAAAGTCCGACAGCGTCATCATTGCCACGGACTTCGATCGCGAGGGCGAGCTGATCGGTTCGGACGCCCTCAACAAGGTGCGCGAGGTGGCGCCCGACTTGCCGGTCGCCCGCGCCCAGTATTCTTCGTTTACCAAGGCCGAGATCACGCAGGCCTTCGATAACCTTGTCTCGCTCGACCAGAACCTGGCCGACGCCGGCGAGAGCCGTCAGCACATCGACCTCATTTGGGGTGCGGTGCTCACGCGCTACCTGACGCTCGCCAAGTTTGGCGGCTTTGGCAACGTGCGTTCCGCCGGCCGCGTACAGACGCCGACGCTTGCCCTGGTGGTCGAGCGCGAACGCGAGCGCATGGCGTTTGTGCCCGAGGACTATTGGCAGATTCGCGGCATGGGCGCCGCGCAAGGCGCTGCCGAGGACGATCGCTTTAAGATCGCGCACAAGACGGCGCGCTTTACCGACAAGGATGCTGCTGAGACGGCGTACGGTCACGTTGACGGTGCCAAGACGGCAACCGTCGCCGCGGTGACCAAGCGCTCGCGCAAGCAGCAGCCGCCCACGCCGTTTGCGACCACCTCGCTGCAGGCTGCCCCCGCAGCCGAGGGTATCTCGCCTGCGCGTACCATGCGCATCGCCGAGTCCCTCTACATGGCGGGCCTCATCAGCTACCCGCGTGTCGACAATACCGTATACCCCGCGACGCTTGATCTGGGCGCTGTGGTGAGTGACCTTGCAAAGATCAACCCGGCGCTGGCGCCCGTGTGCAAAAAGGTCCTCGCCGGCCCCATGAAGCCCACGCGCGGCAAGGTCGAGACCACCGACCATCCGCCTATCTATCCCACGGGCGAGGGCGATCCGTCCACGCTCGACGGCGGCCAGCGCAAGCTCTACGACCTCATCGCCCGCCGCTTCCTAGCGACGCTTATGGGTCCCGCGACCATCGAAAACAGATAAATAATTCCAAGCATAATT